>DAOVTY010000043.1 GCA_030632865.1 Bacteroidota bacterium | reverse complement strand
AATTACTATCGGTAATTTGTTATTATTCTGAAAAGAACTACTTGAAAATGCTGATTTTGAAATACCAACAGCGACAGCTGCAAGTGAGCTTTTTGAAATAAAGGAGCGGCGTGAAATCATGTTATTAGATTGTTTGTAATTTTTTCGAAAGTATAAAATTTTTCAATACAAATATTCTAATTTTCAAAAAAGATTATGCCACAAAAACAGTAAAGTACTAAGTAACTAAAAATCATTTTTTTGTATTATTGAGCTTTCATTTTCAAATAATCTCAGTACTCAAATATAAAAGTCTAAGCTCTATTTATTCATGAGAAAAATATTGCAGTGTTTTCCGGTATTTTGAAAAAACCACAGCACGAGAAATAAAACCCAAATATCTTCCTTCGTTGATAACGGCAAGATTATAGCGATTTGAAGTTTCAAATTTTTCGGCTACCATTTCCATTGTGTCTGATGGCGCAATAAAATGCTCGGGCATATACATTAAATCTTTCACAAAAACAGAGTCGTACAAATCGGTTTCAAAAATCAGATTTTTCACATCATAAAGTTTAACCATTCCTTTTAGCTGTCCAGTTTCATCTACAACAGGAAATAAATTTCTGTGTGATTTTGAAACTGCATCAACTAAATCTCTTAAAGTTGCTTCGGGCGAAATTATTTCAAAATCATTTTCAATCAACTTTTTCAGTTCCATTGAACGTAAAACGGCTTTATCTTTATGATGAGTAATTAACTCTCCGCGCGTTGCCAACCTTTTTGTGTAAACCGAATGTGGCTCGAAACGCATAATTGTTACGTATGCAACAGTTGAAGTAATTAATAAGGGTATAAACATATCGTAACCACCCGTTATTTCAGCAGATAAAAATATTCCGGTTAATGGTGCATGCATCACTGCTGCCATCATTCCTGCCATTCCGGCAAGAGCAAAATTCTCTTCGGGCAACCCTAAATCATAAAAAGTATTTAGTAATGAAACCAAAAAGAAACCGGCAATTGCACCCATAAAAAGTGTAGGTGCAAATATACCACCAACACCACCCGAGCCAGTAGTTGCTGCCATTGCAAATACTTTAAAAATTAAAATTCCGGCCAATACAACTAGAACTAAATATGCATTATCTTTCCATTCGTAAAAAAGAGAATTGTTTAACAAATTGACACCTTGTCCACTAAAAATGTCTGTAATACTTGAATATCCTTCGCCCCAAAGTGGTGGAAAAATAAAAATTAGTAGTCCCAAAATAAATCCACCGGCTAATAATCTAACAATCCAATTATTAATCCCAGACAATATTTTTTCGAAATACATAGAAATTCGGGTAAAATAATATCCCAGCAAACCGGTAAAAATTCCCAGTAAAATATATACCCAAATAGTGTTTATTTCGAATGTATGGACTGGATTAAATCGTAGCAATACTTCGTGTCCCATAAAAAAATAAGAAATCACTGTAGCCGAAACTGCCGACAACAAAAGAGGAATTAAATATGCCATTGTAAGGTCGAGCATTAAAACTTCGAGGGTAAAAACAATACCTGCCATTGGCGCGTTAAAAATTCCTGCAATTGCACCCGCCGCGCCACAACCAACCATTAATGTTACATACTTATATTTTAGTTTGAATATGCGCGCGAGGTTCGAACCGATTGAAGCACCCGTTAAAACAATTGGAGCCTCTGCTCCAACCGAGCCACCAAAACCAATTGTTAGCGAACTAGCAAACATAGAAGAATAAGTATTGTGTGGCTTTAACCGACTGCTTTTCTGCGAAATAGAATAGAGTATTTTTGCAACACCGTGTCCTATGTTGTCTTTAATTATGAATTTAACAAAAAGTGTGGATATTAAAATCCCGAGTAAAGGAAGGAATAAATATAAGTAGCTAATTTCATAAACCTCGCTATAACCAGTAAGTTTTTCGGCAACAAAATGGATTGAGTTCTTTAAAAGCATTGCAGCCAATCCACTAAAAACACCAACTACTAAACTTAAAATGTATAGAAAATTCCTTTCCGAAATATTTGCGATACGCCAAGCTACTACCTTGTTAAGCCATTGTTTTGAATTACGACGCCATAATATTTTAAACGTGCGATACATCTTTTATCTGTTTTCTGTATTTGGAAAAGACTCGTGCCCTAGAAATAAAACCAATATATTTACCGTTCTCGATAACTGCAAGATTAAATATTGATGAAGACTCAAATTTATTTGCAACAATCTCCATACTATCGTTGGGATCGATGTGATTTGCCGGCATATACATTATCTCACTAATTTTTACAGTATCGTATAAATCGTGATGAAAAATCATACTTCGTACGTCATCCATTTTCACCATTCCTTTCAAAACTCCTTCCTCGTCTACAACTGGGAATAAATTCCTGTGATTTCGCGAAATAGCTTCGGTCAAGTCTCTTAAAGTAGCATCGGGAGTTAAAATCTCAAAGTCGGTTTCAATTAGTTTTTTTACTTCGAGCATCTGTAAAACATTGGCATCTTTATCGTGTGTTAAAAGCTCCTTTCTACGAGCCAACTGAACATGGTACACAGAATTAGGAGTAAAAGTACGAACAATTATATATGCGAAAGTTGCTGTTATCATTAGCGGCACAAATAGTTTGTACCCACCAGAAATATCGGCTATAAGAAAAATACCTGTTAGCGGAGCATGTAAAACTCCCGCAATTAATCCTGCCATCCCAATCAAAGCAAAATTATTGGTACTCACCTGTTTAATTCCCAATAAATTCACAATTTGTGCAAAAAGCATTCCGGTATTCACTCCCATAAAAAGTGTGGGTGCAAAAATTCCTCCCACGCCTCCGGCACCAAATGTTAAAGAAGTTGCTATAATTTTTAAAATAATTACAGCTACCAGTAGAATTAATGCAGCCCAAAGTTCATCTCTGAATCCGCTAAACAAACTGTTGTTAAAAAGATATCCCAGATCGCCAGCCAAGCACGCATTTATTGCTTCATAACCTTCGCCAAATAACGATGGAAAGAAAAATATGAGGACACCCAATCCGATACCACCTATCAAAAGTCGTGTTATCCCCTTGTTTATTTTTTCAAACACTTCGCCAATATAAATATACATTCGTGTAAAATATACAGAGACAAACCCAGCAACAATTCCCAACAAAATATAATAGGGCAAATCTGATAATTCTAAAGATTGTTCTACTTCAAACGGGTATAAAACATCTTGCCCCAAAAAAAAATAAGAAACCAAGATGGCTGTTCCTGAAGATAGTAACAGAGGCACCAGCGAAAAAACTGTGAGGTCTATCATTATTACTTCCACGGCAAAAACGATAGCTGCAATTGGTGCTTTAAAAATAGCTGCCATTGCACCTGCCGAAGCACATGCAAGCATTAAAATTGAACTTTTATAATCTAACCTAAAATACCTTGCAAGCAATGATCCCCACGCAGAGCCAGTAGCGACAGTTGGTCCCTCTAAACCAACCGAACCACCAAAACCTACGGTTAACGAACTTGCAATAACAGATGAAAACAAATTGTGATTTCTAATTCGGCCTTTTGTTTGAGAAATACTGTGAAGTACATTTGGAATTCCATGTCGCACCTCCTTTCGTACAAAATACCTTACAAATATTACTGTTAAAGCAATTCCTGCAAGGGGCAAAGCAAAATAGATGTAGTTATGCACCTCTTGCGAAACCATCAAATTAACGAGGTAATGTGTAGTCCTCACTGCATTTTTAATAATTACTGCAGCAAAACCAGATAGTAAACCAACTACAACGCTGAGCGCAGTTATAAAACCACGATCACTCATATTTTTCATACGCCAAAGATGGAATCTTGCTACTATGCGAAGTCGTTTACTCATTAAGAGCGTAAAAGTAATAAAAGCATGGGGTTACAAGAATAAATGCTCAAATAAACCAGCGAATTTCATTTAGACTAAAAATTGGTCATAAAAAAACCTTCCACCAAATGGCAGAAGGTTTTGATATATATATTAAAAATATATTAGTCTAACTGAGGACCAGCAGCAACTAAGGCTTTTCCTTCGTCGTTGTCGGTATATTTAACAAAGTTTTTAATGAAACGCCCCGCCAAATCTTTTGCTTTATCATCCCACTCTTTAGAGTCTGAATAAGTATCGCGTGGATCTAAAATATCAGTGTCAACTCCGGCAAGTGAAGTTGGTATTTCTAAGTTGAATATTGGAAGATTTTTGGTTTCTGCACTTTCGATAGAACCATCTAAAATTGCATCAATAATTCCACGGGTATCCTGAATAGAAATTCGTTTTCCGGTTCCGTTCCAACCTGTATTCACAATGTATGCTTCGGCTCCGTGCTCTTCCATTTTTCTTACTAACTCTTGTCCATATTTAGTTGGATGAAGAGAAAGGAAAGCTGCACCAAAACATGCTGAGAAAGTAGGTTGAGGAGTAGTTATTCCACGCTCGGTACCTGCAAGTTTAGCTGTAAATCCTGAAAGAAACTGGTATTTAGTTTGTTCGGGAGTTAATTTTGCTACCGGAGGCATTACTCCAAAAGCATCGGCCGTTAAAAAGATAACTTTATTTGCGTGACCAGCTTTCGAAATTGGCTTAATAATATTATCGATATGATAAATTGGATAAGAAACACGAGTGTTTGCTGTAACAGAACCATCAGTAAAATCTATCTTTCCATCTTTGTCAACTGTTACGTTTTCAAGAAGAGCATCGCGTTTAATGGCTCCGAAAATATCCGGCTCAGCCTCTTTGTCGAGGTTAATTGTTTTCGCGTAACATCCGCCTTCGAAGTTGAAAATACCATTATCGTCCCAACCATGCTCATCGTCGCCAATTAACTGACGTTTTGGATCGGTAGAAAGTGTTGTTTTACCTGTTCCTGAAAGTCCAAAGAAAATAGCAGTATCGCCATTTGCTCCAACATTTGCAGAACAGTGCATTGCAGCCATTCCGTTAAGTGGAAGATAATAGTTCATCATTGCAAAAATACCTTTTTTCATTTCGCCACCATACCAGCTACCACCAACAACGTGCATTTTTTCTGTTAAGTTAAAAACAGTAAAATTTTCTGAATGTAAACCATGTCTTTCCCAATCAGTATTTACAGTTTTAGAACCGTTTAACGAAACGAAATCAGGCTCGCCGTAGTTTTCTAATTCCTCATCGGTTGGACGAATAAACATATTTTTCACAAAATGTGCTTGCCATGCAACTTCCATAATAAAACGAACTTTAAGACGCGAATCTTCGTTTGCTCCTGCAAAAGTATCTACTACAAAAAGTCTTTTCCCTGTTAGTTGTTTCGCAACTGTATTTTTTAAATCATTCCAAACTTCGGGAGTTGTTGGTTTATTATCGTTTGGTGATTCAGGTGTGGTCCACCAAATTGTATCACGTGTTACGTCATCCTCAACAATAAATTTATCTTTTGGAGAGCGACCTGTAAAAATACCTGTCATAACATTAACAGCATCTAACTCTGTTAGCTGACCTTTTTCATACCCTTCGAGGTCAGTTTTCATTTCCTCATCAAAAAGTTGTTGGTAAGATGGGTTGTAAATAATTTCTTGAGTACTTGTGATTCCGTACTTCGACAAATCCAGTTTTTTCATAACTACCTAATAATTAACTTAATATATATATATCTTTCTTAAAACAAATCGGTAAACAAAAATAGTTTTTTTTCACAATTTCGAATATATTCGTAATTTATTATGGCTTTTTTAGTACCAATTAAACAATATCTTAACAATTATTTTTAAAAAAAAGTTCAATATAAAAACAAAGCAACATAAATTATTAAAATTCACACTGCTCTATTTAGTTTCAAATTTCTCTTCAATTACGATCTGGGATGAAAAGTATGAATTGTGCTTCGCAGATAATCGCGATCTAAATGTGTATATATTTCGGTTGTTAAAATAGACTCGTGCCCAAGCATTTCCTGAACAGCACGTAAATCGGCTCCACCATTAATAAGGTGAGTTGCAAAAGAGTGCCTGAAAGTATGTGGACTAATTTTTTTACCAAGTTCAACCTTTTCTGCTAGGTTTTTAATGATAGTGAAAATCATTACTCGACTCAACTGCTTACCTCTTCTATTCAAAAACAAAATATTTTCACTCTCTTTACTTACATTTAATGTTTTTCGGTAACCCCTTAAATATACATTAATCTCTTCAACTGCTCTTCCACTTACAGGTACTAATCTCTCTTTGCCAGCCTTTCCTTCTACTTTTACAAAACCCTGTTCGAAAAATAGGTTCGTAATTTTTAAACCTACCAATTCAGAAACTCGCAGTCCACAACTATATAAAGTCTCTAGCATCGCTTTATTACGTTGTCCTTCAGATTTATTTAAATCAATACCTTCAATCAAAGTATCAATTTCTTCCATCGACAAAATATCGGGTAATTTACGACCAATTTTTGGCGACTCTAATAATGCAGTCGGATCACTCTCAATTTTTCCTTCAATTAATAAATATTTATAAAATGATTTTATTCCTGAAATTGTACGTGCCTGTGTTCTTGGACTAACTCCTTTTTCAGTTAACGATTCGACAAAACTCTTAAGATGGTGAAGCTTCACTTTCTCAGGATCAACTTCATTAAATTTTTCAACTAAAAAGTTTATTAGCTTATTAACATCGTTTATATATGCCGCAATTGAATTAGGCGACAATGATTTCTCCAATTTCAAATAATTTTCGTACCCCTTTTTCCCTTCTTCCCATTTCATAGCTTACTTTTTTTATAATTAAAATAATCAATTTAAAAATTAAATGCAATCTTATTAATTAAACATTAGTACTGTTCACATACGCTAATTAACATATAAAGTTACTATATTGTTTAGCTTAAACGAGATTGTATAAAAAAGAATAAGATTATATTTACAATATAAAATTTTAACAGAATGATATTTACATGTTTTAATACTGTTAATGTAAATTTATAATAAAATGAAAATACTGGTAGTTAACGGACCTAATTTAAATTTGTTAGGTATTCGCGAAAAAAGCATATATGGATCAGAAAGTTTTGAATCGTTTTTTACAAAACTAAGCGAGGATTTTCCTTCGGATGCATTGGCATATTTTTAATCTAATATTGAATGCGACCTAATTAAAAAAATTCATGAATACGGTTTTAATTCTGACGGGATTATCATTAATGCGGGTGCATACACACACACCTCTATCGCAATTCGCGACGCTATTTCGGGGGTTAATACAAAAGTAATTGAGGTTCATATTTCGAACACTTTAACACGCGAAGACTTCAGACACAATTCTGTTATTGGCCCTGTTTGCGGCGGCTGTATTATGGGGTTTGGATTAGAATCTTACAAACTAGCTCTTCAAAGTTTTTTAAATATTTAGATTTTATTTTACCTGTAAATCTTAAATCTCATTCATTTAAAGTTGTATTTTTGATAACATTCAATATATAATTTACATTTGCGCGCTTAAAAATTTAAAATGAGACAAACTAAGATAGTTGCAACAATATCAGATCAGCGTTGTGAAAAAGATTTCATCAAATCTCTATTCGATGCAGGAATGAATGTTGCCCGTATAAATACTGCTCATATTACTACAGAGAGTTGCAAAGTATTAGTTGAAAACATTCGGTCAGTATCTAAAAAAATTGCAATTTTAATTGATACAAAAGGACCAGAGATAAGAACTTGCGCCACACAAAACGAAATGGAGGTTATGGAAGGTGAAAGTGTTTTGTTCTCAAGTTCTCCAATAAAATCAACATCCAATAACATTTGTGTTAACTATCCGAATTTTGTTGCTGATTTAAAAATTGGAGATAAAATTTTAATTGACGATGGCGACATTGAATTTACTGTTGAATCGAAGCAAAAAGACCGTTTGGTTTGTAATGTTGAAAACTCGGGCACAGTAAAAAAGAAAAAGAGCATAAATATTCCTGGTACAGAAATACACCTTCCTTCGTTATCGGAAAGAGACAAAGAATTTATTTCGTTTGCCGTTAGTAACAATTTAGATTTTATTGCCCACTCTTTTGTGAGAAATAAAAAAGATGTTTTTAAGGTTCAAAAAATTCTAGATGAGCAAAACAGTGAAATTAAGATAATTGCAAAAATTGAGAATCTTGAAGGAGTTGAAAATATAGACGAAATATTAGAAGTTTCTTATGGAATTATGGTAGCTCGCGGCGATTTAGGAATTGAATTGCCAGAAGAAAGAATTCCAACTGTACAACGCAATTTAGTACGCAAAGCCATTTTACATAAAAAACCGGTTATTATTGCAACCCAAATGCTGCATAGCATGATTGAGCATCCGCGACCAACGCGAGCTGAAGTTAGTGATATTGCAAGTGCAATTTACATGCGAACAGATGCTGTGATGTTAAGTGGTGAAACTGCATATGGGAAATACCCCGTTGAAGCGATTAATGTGATGAATAATATTGCCCTCGAAGTTGAACCCGATCGTGATAAACGTTTTGACATTATTCTACCTCCTATTAAAAATGAGGTTCCTGCTTATTTGGCTCAATCAGCAATTCGTGCTGCAAAAGATATAAAACCACTTGCAATTATAACAGCAACCACAACAGGTAAAACAGCTCGTTATTTGGCGGCATATCGCTCAAACACACCGGTATATACAAAATGCCATTCACGCAAAGTTGTTCGCGAGTTAGCACTCTCTTTTGGAATTCATCCATCCTTCTTAAGCATTCGAAAAAACAAAATGAGAATACAGAAAGCAGCTCTTCAGGAGTTAATTTCTGATGGTACAATTGATTTGCATGACCTTATAATTTATATAGGTGGTAGATTTGGAGAAGATTGCGGTGCATCTTTTATGGAAATTTCGACTGCAGACAAGTTATTTATTAAACAACCTGAGAAGTAATTTATTCGTAAATGTTCGATTAAATAAATAGACTAAATTAGAAAATTGATTGTAGCATTATAGAAATTATAGTTTCTAACGAAAATCTATTATTTCAACATCACCATATTTACTTGCATTAAACACAAATTCCGAGTCGGGAAAATCTTTATTAGGCACAAACTTTTTAACTTCAATCCCATATAAATTTTCATCTGTTCCGTACAATAATGCTGAATGAATCATTAATGTTGCTTTATCAATTAACAGTGTTATTTTAGAAACATCGTGCTCGTCGGAATCTGGGAAAAGATCGATTTGATAAACAGTTTTTCCACCAACTTTTTTCTCGGCAACAAATTTAGAATCAAACCCTTTTTCGTAAATACTAAAGATTGCAGAAGGATCCATCAATTCGCTACTCTCGTCTTCTATATTAGAAACAGTTACCTGATTACCATCTTTCATATAATTCCAAAGTGTTACTCCATCAGAAAAAACAGTGATTCCTATATCAGGCAATTCAACACAATATTTCTGTCCTTTTATTTTAATAGAGCCATCATTTCTTTCATCAATCTCCATCTCTTCATTTTTCAATGAAAAAGAAAAATCAGCAGAGATAGTTGTATACGAACTTGTTTTCTCACTCACTTTATCCAAAATACCCTTTGCCTTTTCGTCTTGCTGAGCCCATGAAAAAGTAGTTATCAACAATGTAGCTATTACTAAAATAATCTGTTTCATTTCTTTATTTTTTATAAACTATTCAACAATTGTTCCAAACTATACTCATCTTGAATAAGTACACGTCTGGCTTTCGATCCTTCGCTTGGTCCTACAATCCCCGCTGCTTCTAACTGATCCATTATTCGTCCGGCACGGTTATAACCAATCGCGAATTTACGCTGAATCATAGAAGTTGACCCCATTTGATTCATAACAATAACCCTCGCTGCATCTTCAAACATTTCATCTGTGTTATTCAAATCAACGGCACCCGGCATAGCCTCCTCATCTCCAACATACTCTGGCAGTAAAAATGCTGTTGGATATCCTCGTTGTGCCGAAATAAATTCGCATACACTTTCAACTTCTGGTGTATCAACAAAAGCACACTGAACGCGTGTAATACTGCTATTGGCAGAAATTAACATATCGCCTTTACCAATTAACTGGTTAGCTCCCGGTTGGTCGAGAATGGTTCGCGAGTCAATCATTGAAGCAACTTTAAAAGCAATTCGTGCCGGGAAATTAGCTTTTATAACACCGGTAATAATTGTTACCGACGGACGTTGAGTTGCAATAACCATGTGAATTCCTACGGCTCTAGCCAACTGTGCTATCCTGGCTATTGGTAATTCAATCTCCTTACCGGCAGTCATTATTAAATCGGCAAATTCATCAATAATTACCACAATATATGGCATAAATTTATGTCCCTTTTCTGGGTTCAATTTCCGACTTATAAATTTCTTATTATACTCTTTAAGATTACGTGCGTGCGCCTTTTTAAGTAAATCGTATCGATTATCCATTTCAATACCTAACGAATTCAGAGTGTTTTTAACTTTCTGAGTATCAGTAATAACAGGCTCAGCTTCGTCTGGAAGATTTGCTAAATAATGCTTTTCTATAATTGAATATAAGTTAAGCTCTACTTTTTTAGGATCTATAAAAACAAACTTTAGTTGCGAGGGATGCTTTTTATAAAGTAACGATGTAATTATTACATTTACTCCAACCGACTTTCCTTGCCCGGTAGCACCTGCTACTAAAATATGTGGCATTTTAGCCAAATCAATAATATATGTTTCGTTAGAAATGGTTTTACCCAATGCAATGGGCAAGTCAACATCTGTCTCCTGAAATTTCTTTGAACTTAAAATTGAGCGCATCGATACTACTTCGGGATGTTGATTTGGCACTTCAATACCAATGGTTCCGCGGCCAGGAATTGGGGCGATTATACGAATTCCCAAGGCTGCTAAACTCAACGCAATATCATCTTCGAGATTTTTAATTTTGGCAATTCTAATTCCAGGTGCAGGTACAATTTCGTACAAAGTAATAGTTGGCCCAATGGTAGCCCTAATTTTTGTAATCTCTATTTTATAGTGTCGAAGGGTCTCTACAATTTTATTTTTGTTCGAAAGTAATTCTTCGTTGCTAACCTCGGCGTTACCAAATTTATGGTCTTCTAATAAATCTAAAGTAGGAAATTTGTAGCTCGATAAATCTAAAGTAGGATCGTAATCCGGCAATTCTTCGGGGTTAGTCTTTTTTGTCTCTTCCTCTTCTACTTTTGTATTAACAACTAATTCCAAATTGTCATCTTCATTATTTTCAACCTCATCAGTTGCAACTTTCTCAATCTCCAAATCCTTCACTCCAACTTCATCGTTTTCAGAATCGGGTTCAAAAATTGCACGAACCACATCGTCTTCATCAATAACTTTTCCAAAAGAATCGTCAACAACAAAATCTTTTATTTTATCTTCAGGTTCTGCTGTTTCATTTTCGCCATCTCTCTTTTTAAATAACCCGGTAATAAATGAATATGATTTTTCGAATCGGATAATTATAATTGTCAATGCCGAAATAATAAGTAAAAAAACCAAACCAATAACACCAATTGTCGAGCTTAACCAATTGCTCATTACAAAACCATACTGGCCGCCAATATAAATAGAAGAACCACTAATGGGATTACTGAAAATTAGTCCGAATGCAATGGAGAACCAAACTATAGTAACTAAACTATACACCAAGTTTTTACGAAATTTTATAATGGTATTACCTAATATTTTAAAGCCTGTAATAGCCAATAAATAGATAAAAAGAAATGATGGTATTCCAAAACCACGATTCATTATTAGCTCAGAAAGATATGCTCCTAATATTGCTGTTTTATTTTTGATACCCGATTTAAATGCTAAATCGAGCTTGCTTTGATCAGCAGTTCCATAAAATAAAAATGAGATAAATGCAATTAGTAAATAAACAGAAATCAGTAAAATAAAAACTCCAATTATAAACTTAAATTTTTTGTTATTAAGAAAAGAAGCCTTTGCTTTTTTCTTCTTCCCATAAGATTTTACTGGCCTTTTTCGTTTTATTGCCATTTAAAATTCTGTTTTTGTGAGATGCAAATTTAACTAAAAAAACTAATGATGCACTTTATTAATTTCTCTTAATCTATATTCATATCAAAAACAAAATGTTAATAACCAAATCAAACAAACACAAAATTGAAAATTACAGAATGGTTAAAAACCTGACAAAACTCTGTTTCTTTTATTGTTTTGAATTCATAAGTTTGTTTCAAAATATTATTAAACAAAATGAACAAATTAGCAGTTGTGGCTTTGGGAGGAAACGCCATTCTTAGGGGCGATGAAAAAGGAACGATTGAACAACAAGAATTAAACGCATCTCTAACAATCGAAAATTTAATTCACCTAATAAAAGATGGATACGAACTTGTAATTTCACACGGTAATGGACCGCAAGTTGGAAATATTCTTATGCGAAATGATGCCGGCGAACAGTTGTATAATATTGCACCTATGCCACTCGATATTTGCGTTGCCGACTCGCAAGGTGGAATTGGGTACATGATTGAGCGCATTATGCGAAATGTCCTCAATAAACATGGTATTAAAAAAAATATAATCACTTTAGTTACTTTGGTTGAAGTTGACAAAAACGACCCGGCATTTAAGAACCCTACAAAACGAATTGGGAAAATATATACTAAAAGCGAGGCTGATAAATTGACTGAGGATAAAAATTGGATTTTCAAATATTCATCAAAAAACAATGGTGGCTACCGTAGAGTTGTCCCTTCGCCCATTCCGATAGAAATTATAAATAAAGAAATTATTGAACAACTACTCCGTGGTGGAAATATTGTAATTGCTGCAGGCGGTGGCGGAATTCCAGTTTATTTTGATGAAGATAATAATATTAGAACTGTTGATGCAGTTGTAGATAAAGATATGGCATCGAGTCTGTTGGCTATAAATATAAATGCCGATGAATTTTATGTTCTCACCGATGTATCTTACATTTATAAAAATTTCGGGAAAGAGACTCAGAAAAAACTGGAGTTTTTAAATTATGCAGACACTATTAAACACCTAAAAAAGGGAACCTTTGCTGAAGGAACTATGGAACCTAAAATAAGAGCTTGTCTTAATTTCATAAAACACGGAGGCAGCAAAAGTGTAATAACCGAAGCAACAAAACTAGAAGATAAATCGTATGGCTCTAAAATTACAATGGAGTATGATAAATGAGAATTGACGGAGTTTACAAGTAAATAAAGAATTGCAGTTTTCAGACTTTAAACTTAATAACTAAAATATGGCACTCAATATAAAAAACAGAAACTTTTTGAAATTGTTAGATTTTTCAACTAAAGAAATTTACTATTTACTCGAGCTTTCTGAATCGCTAAAAAAAGCAAAATATGCTGGAACCGAGCAACCTAAATTATCAAACAAAAATATTGCTTTAATTTTCGAAAAAGCATCAACTCGCACGCGTTGTGCTTTCGAAGTTGCAGCATACGATCAAGGAGCAAGAGTTACTTGTCTAGGACCATCAGGTTCGCAAATTGGACAAAAAGAGTCGATGAAGGATACAGCGCGGGTTTTGGGGAGAATGTACGATGGAATTGAATACCGCGGATTTGGGCAAAATATTGTTGAAGAGTTAGGAAAATATGCTGGTGTTCCAGTATGGAACGGACTAACAAACGAATATCATCCCACACAAATTCTTGCCGATTTTTTAACTATGAAGGAACATTCCAACAAACCTCTCTCGCAACTAAAATTCTGCTATTTAGGTGATGCTAGAAATAATATGGGAAATTCGTTAATGGTAGGCGCGGCAAAATTGGGAATGGATTTTAGAGCGGCTGCACCTAAAGAGTGCCAGCCTACAAATGAAATTTTAGATGAGTGCCAAGAGATTGCGAAACAAACTGGAGCAAAAATAAATATTACAGAGAACGTAGCAGAAGCTGTAAAAAATTGCGACTTTTTATACACTGATGTGTGGGTGTCGATGGGTGAACCAGACGAAGTTTGGGCCGAGCGAATAAAATTACTCCTCCCCTACCAAGTGAATAAAACAACTATGGATTTAACCAAAAATACAAACACTAAATTTTTACATTGTTTACCAGCATTTCATAATCGCAAAACAAAAGTTGGCGAAGATATTTACCAGAAATTTGGAATTGATGCAATGGAAGTAACCGATGAAGTTTTTGAAAGCAAAGCATCTGTTGTTTTCGACCAAGCCGAAAATAGACTGCATACAATTAAAGCAGTTATGGTTGCTACTTTAACCTGAATAATTCACAAATATTTCTATTACAAAACTTATGAATTAATCAGGTTAGGATAAACTGTTTTATTGGGATCCAAAATTTTGCTTAAACCCTTTTTTTTGTACTTTTATTAAAAAAAATCAGATTTTACTAATACTTTAAATTCAATAAAAACATTTCGCTAAAATCTATTATGTACGATATTATTGGTGACGTTCACGGTCAGGCAGCATTATTAAAGAAACTACTTTTAAAGTTGGGTTACGAAAAGAGTGAAAATGGGTATTTTCATGCAAAGCGGAAAGCGATATTTGTTGGCGATTTTATTAATCGTGGACCTGAAATTCGTAAAACAATTCGTCTTATTCGTAAAATGGTAAAAAATGGTAACGCATTTGCAATTCTTGGTAACCACGAAATAAATGCCATTTTATTTCATTTAAAAGATAAAAGTGGAAAACCGTTAATAAAAGAATCAAGAAAAAATTATTTGTCGCTGTTTAAAACGATAAATGAATTTTCTACTTATCCCGACGAATGGGAAAAACATTTACAATGGATGAGACGTTTACCATTGTTCTTGGAATTAAAAGGTATTAGAATTGTGCATGCCTGCTGGTCCGATTCTGCAGTTGAAATTGTTAAATCTGCGCTTAATGAAAAGCGAAGCAGAAAGAGTATTTTCAGCGAGTACTATAAAAACCCAAAATCGAAATTAAGTAAAAGCATAAACATTTTGACAAAAGGTATTAATTTAACAATGCCCAGCGATTTAAAAGTAGTAAATAATAAAGGAGTAGTACCTCGCGAGTTTCGTTTAAGTTGGTGGAAAAATCCTGATGGTAAAACATTTCGAGAAATGTCGTTCGAGAGTAAATATAAATTACCCGCTTATACAGTTCCGAAAGAGATAATTCCAGCAACTTTTTTTTATTCTAAAAATGAGCCAATTATATTTTTCGGACATTATTGCAGAGCAAATGGCCCGCATATAATAAACACAAATTTATGCTGTGTTGATTCTTGTGTTTCGGGAGCAAAATTATTGACTGCTTACTCTTGGAAAGGAGAAAAAGTGCTAAACAAGAAAAATTTGTATCAGGCAAACTAATTTTTTAACGTATATAGCACTGATAATAAACGACTTGTT
>DAOVTY010000219.1 GCA_030632865.1 Bacteroidota bacterium | reverse complement strand
CAACATTGCATATTTCGGGGATTGATGAAGTTGGGGTCGTTTCTGAAATCTCGCATGTTATAGCCAAAGATATTGGTACTCAATTAAGCTCTATAAATATTGAATCTGATAAAGGGAAATTTGAAGGTATTTTAAAAGTTTCAGTTTATAGTTTAGACCATCTTGAGTTTTTAATTATTAAATTGAATGAAGTTAAAGGAGTTGTTTCTGTTACAAGAGGAAAAAAATAGAACATGAACATACTAATTGCGCCAAATTCGATGAAAGGTAGTTTAAATGCTTTTGATTTTGCAGAGATTGTAAAAAAAGCATTTATACAGGTTTCTGATCTATTTGAAATTAGAAAAATACCAGTTGCCGATGGAGGCGATTTTACGGGTGAAGTTTTAAAACGTCGATTAAACGCTAACGAAATATTAATTGATGTTTATGGCCCATTTGGAGAATTAGTTAAATCGAAATATGCAATTTCTGATAAGATTGCAATTATTGAAATGGCAGATGCATCGGGAATGAAATTGGTTGATGAGAAAGCATTGAACCCAATGAAAGCTTCGTCGTACGGCACTGGGCAACTTATTGTCGATGCAATAAAGAAAGGCTGTGTCGAAATATTTCTTGCCATTGGAGGCAGCGCAACTGTTGATGGAGGAATGGGAATGTTGAGTGCACTTGGTTTTAGTTTCTTAGATAAAAACAATATGAAATTAGCCGGAAATGGTAAAAATTTATCTAAGATATATTCCATTATAAAACCTGACAATTTTAAAAATATTTCAATTAAAATAATTTGTGATGTTGATAATCTGCTTTTGGGCGAAAATGGAGCTGCAGCAGTTTTTGGCCCACAAAAAGGTGCAACTCCCAAAATGGTAATTGAGTTAGAAAATGGGCTAAATAACTTGTCGAAAATTATTTATATTGAAACTGGGAAAAAAGTGGCGTTAATTAAAGGAGGGGGAGCTGCAGGCGGTGTTGCAATTCCGTTAATAGCATTTTACGATGCATATATTGTTTCAGGAGCAGATTTTATTTTAAGTCAGTTAAATTTTACGAAACATGTAAAATGGGCAGATATTATAATTACCGGTGAGGGGAAAATTGATGCACAAACCTTTAATAACAAAGCTCCATATGCAGTAGCTAAAATGGCTCGTAAGTATAATAAATCTGTTTACGCTATTGGTGGTCAGGTTGAAGGTTCTGAATTATCATTAATTTTCGATAAAGTTTATAGCTTAACAAATAAAAAAAGGAATATAGAATATGCCATAAAAAATGCAGAGCAACTTTTATTTGAGACTTCGGTTGAGATGGCAAAAATAATAATCAAACTTAAATGAGTAGTGAAAGATTGAAGAGGGTAAAAGAGCTTATTCGTGAAGAGAAAGCATTGGAGGCTAAAAAAGTTTTTAATGATATTGAGCCTGAGGAATCGGTAAATTATTATTTAACCAAAGGTGTTCTGGAACAAAAATTTCAAAATTTGGGAGATGCGATTAATGCTTTTTCTAAAGTAATTGAATTGGATCCGCTCAATTCCGAAGCAAAAAACAATCTACATATAATTCATAATATTTTAAATTTTTGGAACCCCGATTTGTATAATCCGTAAATGTTAGAGTTGTAATTTAACAGACGTAAAAATTAATGATATTCAAATAATAGGGAAAAATAACATTCTTAAAGACAGTATTTTAGGTTTTTAATTCATAATTACTATTTTTGGAGTTCTTAAAAAAAATAGAGTTATTGAATTAAATAAAAATCATAATAATAAAAGGTATTTAAAAGATGAAAAAAGTAGTATTATTGTTTGTAGCAGTTTGTGTATCAGCAATGACATTTGCGCAAGATGCAGCAGAAAAAATTAATCAGGCCAACGAAGCCTTAAAAGGGAAAGATTATGCTAAAGCACTTGAGTTGTACGAAGATGCAATGGCTAATTTGGGTGATGTTCAAGTTCCTGATGCAATTAACTACAACATTGGATTGGCAGGGTATAACAGTGATAACTTTGAGAAAGCTATTTTGTATTTTGATAAGGCAATTGCAGCTGAAGCCAACATTTCAAAAGCACATGATTATAAGGCCAGATCTTACAATAAATTAAAAGATTATACAAATGCTGTAGCAAGTTACGAGGCAGCAATTGCGTCATCAGAGGGAGATACAAAATCAATGGTTTACAATGCTGCCATTGCAGCTTATCGAGGAAAAATGGACGATAAAGCGGTTGAGTTATTTGCTTCATCAGTTGAAAGTGGTTACAAAGGCGAAACTGCACAGTATTACAAAGCTGCTGTTTTAAAAAGGCAAAAGAAAAATGATGAGTATAAAGCTGCTTTGGAGCAAGGAGCTGAATTGTTTCCTGGTGATAAAAAGATTTGTCCTGCTTTAGCAAAAATTTACGTTACTGAAGGTAATGCATTGTACAAAGCTGGGGCTGCTATTTTAAGTGCGGCAAACGAAAAAATTAATGCTGGTACCTTAAAAACTGTCGATGCAGCTTACACTGCAGAAGTTGACAAAGCAAAAGTTGAATTTAAAGCTGCTATTGAAGTATTGGAGAAAGCAAAAAAAGCTGATGCTACAAATGCAAATGCACAAACATTAATAGACGCTTGTACAGCTGTTCTTTAATAGGCTGATTGAATAATGAAAAAGCCGTTTCAGTTAAAAGCTGAAACGGCTTTTTTTATGACTTGAAAACTGAATCATATTATTTGTTGGGGCAATGAACAGTAAAATACCATGCTGTGCCGGAGCCTCCATCACAATTTGGATTAACTCTAACGGTTATTGTTGGCGAAAAGCCTGAGAGGTTTAATTGAATACTATTTTTTGTGCCTTTTTTCTTGTAAAACATAAATTACTGCTGAAACACACTCTTTTGGTTGAGTTTTGGACCTTATACCTTACGTTTATTTTAGCATAATTGATAGTAGAGGGTAATAGTTAACAATTCAATGTTAATTGTTTATACAAAAACATACCCAACTTCTTGATTATTCTACAAAAAAGTATTTTCTTTGCAACCCGTTTAAATAACGTGTTAGATTGATCATTTAAGAAATATAATAGAAATGTCACGAGTTTGTCAAATAACAGGAAAGAAAGCAATGGTGGGTAACAATGTTTCTCACTCTAAAAGAAGAACCAAAAGACGGTTCGAAGTAAACCTGTTCAAAAAGAAGTTTTATATGCCCGATGAAGATCGTTGGGTGCAAATTAATGTGTCTGCTGCTGGTATTCGTACCATTAATAAAAAAGGTGTTAAACCTGCTTTATTAGAAGCTAAGGCAAAAGGTTTTATTGATAAATTTTAAAGAGCTTAAATAATGGCTAAAAAAGGTAGTAGAGTTCAGGTAATTCTCGAATGCACAGAGCATAAGAGTAGTGGTGTGGCCGGAACTTCTAGATATATCACCACCAAGAGTAGGAAGAATACTCCTGAGCGTATGGAATTGAAAAAGTACAATCCAATTCTGAAAAAAGTAACAGTTCATAAAGAAATTAAATAAAAGTTATGGCAAAGAAAACGGTTGCAACATTACAAAAAGGTGCTGGTAAAGGATACGCCAAAGTTATTAGAATGGTTAAGTCAGAAAAAACCACTGGATATTCTTTTACTGAAGAGGTAATTCCGAATGACGATGTAAAAAATTATTTTAAAAAGTAATTCTACGATATTTATACTCAAAAAAAGCTTTCATCAATGGTGAAAGCTTTTTTTGTGATTTTATGTTGAAGTATTTGAAGTATTATTAAATTTAACGTTGGCAGATTACAAAAGCTCATTAGATTTTTAAATATTATGGCATTATTTGGAGGTTTTAGCAAAAGGAAAAAAGAAAATCTTGACGAAGGACTTTTAAAAACAAAAGAGAGTGTGTTCAAAAAATTGGGACGCGCAGTTGTTGGTAAGTCAAAAGTTGATGATGAAGTTCTTGATAATCTTGAGGAGGTTTTGATTACTTCTGATGTTGGCGTTGATACTACACTTAAAATTATTAAACGAATTGAAGAGCGTGTTTCTTTAGATAAATACTTGGGAGTTAGCGAATTGAAATCAATATTGAAAGAAGAAATTGCGGCACTTCTAGAAGAGAATAATTCAACCGATATTTCCAATTTCGAACTTCCTGAGACTGATGGGCCATATGTAATTATGGTTGTTGGAGTAAATGGAGTCGGAAAAACAACGACCATTGGAAAACTTGCATACAATTTTAAACAAGCTGGAAAATCTGTGGTTTTAGGTGCTGCAGATACTTTTAGAGCGGCGGCAATAGAACAGTTAGAGGTTTGGGCTGGTAGAGTTGATGTGCCAATTATAAAGCAAAAAATGGGTTCAGACCCAGCTTCAGTTGCTTTCGATACACTTGCTTCGGCAAAAGCTACAAATGCCGATGTTGTGATTATTGATACTGCAGGACGATTGCACAATAAAATAAATTTGATGAATGAGCTTTCTAAAATTAAGAAAGTAATGCAGAAAATTATTCCTAATGCACCGCACGAGGTTTTGTTAATTTTAGATGGTTCAACCGGGCAAAATGCTTTTGAACAAGCTAAACAGTTCTCTTTAGCTACAGAAGTAACAGCACTTGCGCTTACTAAATTAGACGGAACTGCAAAAGGTGGTGTAGTAATTGGAATTTCCGATCAATTTAAAATTCCTGTAAAATATATTGGTATTGGCGAAAAAATGGAACATTTACAGATTTTTAGAAGACGCGAATTTGTTGATACACTCTTTTCGTAAGTAAAGTTTTATTCGAAAATACAAATCTATATTAATGCAATTTTTGTAAATTTTTTGTGGCTGAGAGTCTAAGTGACTTATTTTTGTAGATTATTATAAATTCCAATAAAATTCCAAATCGCTAAAAATAACTAAGTTATCGGCCTAAAAGTATGTCCAGATAATCTACAGTAATTTTATTAATAAACCTTAGTAAACTTTTTATTGTGGTAGAACTTAACAAAATAGAACTCAAAAAGAAAATTGAAACCGAGATACAAAAAACCAGAATTAAGGTTGCCGAATATCGAGAGTTAACACGTCCAATTGAACCAGAAAATGCAATTGGACGTATCTCGCGAATGGATGCGATAAATAATAAAAGTGTAATAGAAGCTGCTCTCCGAAAAGCAGTTGAAAAATTAGATAACCTTAATTTGGCACTTATTAAAGTTGATGACGATGATTTTGGATTGTGTATACATTGTCATAAACAAATTCCGTTAGGAAGAATTCTTATTATGCCACATGCACGCAGCTGTGTTTCTTGTTTACGTTAATTTCTACTTTCTTCTATTCTTTTTTATCTTCCAATTTTGGGGTGAAATGTTTTGAAATATCAAATATAAGCCTGCCAAAATTGCTAGAGTTTAGATTCGTAGTAAAT
>DAOVTY010000218.1 GCA_030632865.1 Bacteroidota bacterium | reverse complement strand
TGTATTCCTACAAAATCTTTACTGAAAAGTGCTCAGGTTTATGAATATACAAAACATGCTGCTGAATATGGAGTTTCTATTACTGGCGATATAAAACCAGATTTCGAAGCGATTGTAAAACGTAGTAGGGGAGTTGCAAATGGAATGAGTAAAGGAATCCAATTTCTGTTCAAAAAAAATAAGGTTGAAACTATTTTTGGAATGGGAAAACTTGCCAGTAAAAATGGTGTTGAGGTAACCAACCAAGCAGGTGAAAAAACAACATTTACTGCTAAACATATTATTTTAGCAACCGGTGCGCGTTCTCGCGAGTTACCGAATTTACCGCAAGACGGTAATAAAATTATTGGCTATCGTAAAGCACTTACTTTAGACAAACAACCCGAAAGTATGGTAGTTGTTGGGTCTGGTGCAATTGGAAGTGAATTTGCCTATTTTTATCAGTCTATTGGTACAAAAGTTACGCTGGTAGAATTTATGCCAACAATTGTGCCCAATGAAGATGTTGATGTGGCAAAACAATTAGCACGATCATTCAAAAAAATGAAAATGAAAGTGTTGGTAGATTCTTCGGTTGAAAGTGTTGACATATCGGGAGATAAATGTTCTGTAACCATAAAAACAAAAAAAGGCGAAGAAGTTGTTGAAGCAGACGTAGTTCTTTCGGCAGTTGGAATTACTCCAAATACCGAGGGAATTGGCTTAGAAGAGCAAGGTGTTGAAACCGAAAAAGGACATGTAAAAGTAGATGAGTTTTATAAAACTAATGTTGAAGGTGTTTATGCAATTGGCGATATTGTTGCCGGGCCCGCTTTGGCACACGTTGCATCTGCTGAGGGAATTGTTTGTATTGAAAAAATTTCAGGTTTAAATCCTGATCCAATTGATTATGGAAACATTCCGGGTTGTACTTATACCAACCCAGAAGTATCATCGGTTGGATTAACGGAAGCAAAAGCAAAAGAGTCAGGTTACGAAATTAAGGTTGGTAAATTCCCATATTCGGCAAGTGGAAAAGCTAGTGCGGTCGGACAAAAAGAAGGTTTTGTAAAATTAATTTTTGATGCTAAATATGGAGAACTGCTTGGTGCACACATGATTGGAGGAAATGTTACAGAAATGATTGCTGAAATGGTGGTTGCCAAGAAATTGGAAATTACCGGACACGAACTTTTAAAAACTATTCATCCGCACCCAACAATGAGCGAGGCAGTTATGGAAGCTGCCGCTGCTGCTTACGACGAAGTTATTCATATATAATAACTTTTAATAATTGTTTTAAAATATTAGCTTATATAACTCAAGCCCGATCTGTTAATTACCAGATCGGGTTTTTTATTTTTATTTTGAATAAATAATCAATTTGTTCTAAAGTTTGATAAAATATTGAATATCAGTAAAATGTTTTGTCTTATGATTATTAATTCTATTTTTGCTTTGCCTAATAAAAGTTTACTACTACAATCGATAAAACATTATCAAAAATTATTTCAAGTAATTATAAAGTTGAATGTCTTATTTAAAAAAAAATCAATGAAAAAATTAACTTTTCTTGTTGCCTTAATTTTGCTTGCAAACATGGCATTTTCTATTGGGTTGTTGACCAACACAAATCAGAGTGCGCAGTTTATAAGAATGATGTCGCGAAATGCTTCGCTTGATATTGATGCGGTTTATTATAATCCGGCAGGATTGACTAAACTGGAGAATGGATGGCATTTTTCCGTTAATAACCAAAGCATCTATCAAACAAAAATTATCGACAGCCAGTTTCCACTTTTAAACGACGGTCATTACGAGGGTAGCGTAGAAGCCCCTATTTTTCCATCTGCTTTCGCAGTTTATAAAAAAGATAAGTGGGCTTATTCATTCGGATTTGGACCAATTGGTGGGGGTGGATCCGCTCTATTCGAGAGAGGTATTCCATCGTTCGAAATTCCAATTTCAAAGGCTGTTCCTGCGTTAGGTGGACTAGGATTAATAGATCCATCTCTTGCGGTTTCGGGGTATGATGTTGATCTAATGCTTGACGGTTCTTCAATTTTTTGGGGACTTCAGTTCGGAGCTACATATCAGATTAATGACGTGTTTTCGGTTTATGGAGGTGTGCGATATACGCCTGCTACAAATACATATTTTGGAACTATTAAAGATATTGAATTAGTGGTTGCTGGGGTAAATCAACCTGCAGCTCCATGGTTAGATGAAACATCTGGAATGGTTAATGGTATTTCGCAACAGGCTGCTGGTGCTTCAGCTCTTTATTATGGTGGAGCATCTTCTGTTCAGCCTGTTATAGATGGTGGTGGTGGTGCTTATAATTTGAGTGAATTGGAAGGAGCGGAATTTATTACTCCTGAGGAAAAAGCACAATTAGAAGGTGGTTTAACAATGTTAGGAGTACCGCAAGATCAAATTGATATTATGCCGGTATCTACTATTCAATCTACTTATAATGCCGCAGGAGCTGAATATGATGCTACTTCTCAACAATTGGCAGGAGTTGCAACATCATTAGCAGCAACAAGCGACCAAATGGGTGATAGTGAAGTAGATGTTGAACAAACAGGTGCTGGATTTACACCAATTTTAGGATTAAATATATCGCCTAACGAAAACCTAAATATTGGTTTGAGATATGAGCATAAAACATATCTTACTTTAACAAACAGTACTACTTCTGATGATTTAGGTCTTTTCCCTGATGGAGGTGAAGTGGGCAGTGATATTCCTGGAATGTTTGGTTTAGGAATTGGTTACACCGATAATGACTGGTTTGAAATGCAACTTTCGTTTAATATGAGTTTCGATAAAGGAGTAGATTGGGGATACAATATTAGAAGTGGTGCACATCGCGAGATTGAAAGCAATAGCTACGATGTTGGTCTTGGTGGACAATTTAATATTTCTAAAAAGTTCTCTATTAGTGCAGGTGGAAGTTATAACGACTATGGTATCGCCGACAGTTATCAGAGTGATTTTAGTTGGGCAAATTCATCGGTTGCAATTGGTGGAGGTATTATGTGGAAACTTACCGAGCAGCTTACTTTAGATGCAGGTATTTCAACAGTTTTTTATCAAGATTCGGAGGTTACATTTGTAGATCCAGATTTGCAAACTCCGTATAATGAAACTTATAGCAAAGAAACAATAAGTTTTGCAGTGGGTTTATCGTATAGTATTTTCAGGTAGAATAAAGAATATAAAAAATATTAAGAGGGTGTTTTTTCATCGGTTGATGAAGGAACACCTTTTTTTTATGCTGAGATTTTGATTATTAATATGAAAATAATGGCACGCTGACAATACAGATTATACTGATTTGCATAAATCTTATCAGCGGTTATCAGCTAAATCAGAGTCATTTGCGTATTTTTTTTATGACTTTACAATTAAAGAGCATAAACTATTAAAGTAATTTTTAGGGAGCTATTTTTTTATAACTAACGATCTAATCCTCAACAATAAATTTAAATGTTTTATTATAAAGCTCACCATTTGTCAATTTTGCCATTAAAACAAATTCTATTTCTCCTGCCGCAATTAGAGAAGAAATGTCAAACCGAAATTCTTTTGTAAAATATGCTTCGCATAAATCGTTATTTGCATTATGGCGAATTTCGAAAGTTGGTGGAGGAAGTGGAGGTGTTCCACACCAAGGATGAATTTGTGCCAAATCTATTGTGTGTTCCTGACAACCACCACTGTACGAAAGTTTAATTTGTAAACAATTCCCATCAATAAATGCTTCGTGAATATATATTGGATCGTTTGCCAGACTATCGTAATTATTAGCATATAAATCTACAAAAGACGCGCAACTTAACTCTTCTACATACTTTATTTCGCACTCGGTTCCGAGATCGCAGCCTGATATTACATTTAATAATTCAACATATTCAACTAAAACACGTTGCCCGTTTGTAAATGTAAATTCTTCAGGATAATAGAGAGGTTGAATATGATTTCCATTATCTAGTTCAATAACAAACCCACAGTTTCCGGTACCTGAATAATCCACTACAACTCCGGTTTCGTTCAAGGTTATTTCCTCCTCTTGCTGGCAACCAATAAATGCAATTGAAAAAAACAGTAGTATTATAAATAATTGTTTCATGGCTTTTTGTTTTATAAATGAACGTTGCAAAACACTAATTTATTCTATCAATTTAATTTCAATTATTTCACAATCTATTCCTATTGAACAACCTGATTGTTTAGGAACTATTTCTTTGTACTTAACTTTAACTTTACCGTATCCATTAGAGAGTATTTTCATTTCATTTGTTCTATCAAAAGGAATTAATGTATCTCCCTTTTCCATCCAAATTTGAACTGCACAAAAATAAAGCCCACCACTCAACCAAACTGTTCCGGTTCCTTCTTTTATTGCTGAATCTTCATTACATGATTCTTTTAAACAGGAGAACGAAACAAATAGTATTATTGATAATAGAAATATTTGAAATGGAGTTTGTTTCATGGATTGAATGTTTTCAAAAAAGGAACGGTAAAAACTGTTTATTTATTCTATCGAAAAACTAAAAAAACCTTAAATATTATTAAACTCTACTCCTCATATTCAGGGTTTTGCACTTCTCCCAAAAATAAAATAGCATCGGTATCTTTTTCGGTAATCGCAAAAACGAAAGGTTTGTCAACAGTAAAATAAATCTTCTGAATTTGGTCGGGACCTGCACTTGTAATTGCAAAAGTTACAGCAGTAACAGCCGCCGCTTCGGTACCGTTTTCATTTACATCTATAAACGATTTATGAACAACCGAGCTTATAAATAAACTTTTATCATCAGATATTTTTGAAAAATCTGATTGAGATGAAATAAATGCTTTTTGCATACCCATATTTTTTAGTACACTTATTAACTGATGTTCGAATGCAAATTTAAAACGTGGCATTTTTACAACCACATGTTCTTCAGTTTCAAAACTTTTCATCCACTCATTCCAGTTATCTGCCGAAAGCTCATCAATAATATCTGCTGAATTTTTATTACTTCCCGGAAGTAAAACCATCATATTATATTGCCCGGTTCCGTAAGGTAATTTTATCGCGCTGAAAAGTGAGTTTGTTGTGTAATCCAGTTTATCCTCTTTGTTCATCATCGGAACTTCATGGTTTGTTCCATCAATATTATTAAAGTTGTGCATTTTTGTTCCATTCTCGTTAAACTTCACGCTCCAAATACCATTGAAATAAATAGCATTTAAAAGCACCATTCTGTCGTCGGGTCTTAAACTTTCAATTATCTTCTCAATTTTATCGTGTGTTTTTTCTGATACCCAATCGTTAATATGATTCACAGAAGAAGGAGAACTAAAGTCGAGACTTTCAACTCTGGCATCATAATAATCCTGATTAATACTTAAAAACGGTGTTTTTACGTCGAATCCGTTAGCGTAAAAAATTGCATTTGCTAGTTCAAAAACAACATCTTCGTCTAACGATTGCAACGCAGCAATCAGCATTTTATACGAATTGTTTATTTGCTCGGGAGTTAAACCGTT
>DAOVTY010000013.1 GCA_030632865.1 Bacteroidota bacterium | reverse complement strand
TTAAATAATGGCAGTTCAAATAAATTAATTTTTACATCAGCGATTTCTTAAATCCCGGCGACTTTCGGTGCTTTGTAGTTTGTTCAAAGGCATAAGCAATTTCCAACAATTTTGGTTCGCTCCATGCTTTCCCGAAAAATGAAATTCCAATTGGTAATTCTTCAACAAAACCCATTGGAACAGTAATGTTAGGATAACCGGAGATTGCAGCCGGCGATGAACTTCCTCCACTAAAGTGGTCGCCATTTACCCAGTCGATATTCCAAGCCGGGCCGTTTGTTTGTGCAATTATTGCATCCAGATTATGTTCTTTCATAACTCTATCAATTCCCTCTTTCCCTGCAAATAACTTCGAGTTTTTCAATGCCTCCAAATACTCTTCTGTATTTAAATCGCCTTTTTCTTGTGCCATGTCAAATATCTCCTGATCAAACCAAGGCATCTCTTTATCTGCGTTTTTTTTATTGAATTCTATTATTTCTGCCATAGATTTTACTGAGGCATTTGGATGTTTTTGCAGATATGTATTCAAATCAGCTTTAAATTCATAAAGTAAAACCTGATATGATGGTTTTCCCCATTTTCTATTGTGCTCAAATTCCACAGAATCGATAATATCAGCGCCGGCATCTTTTATGGCTTCAACAGCTTTGTCAAAAACTTCTTTTACTTTTCGGTTCGAGGGAATCATTTGAGAAGCAATTCCAATTCGCTTTCCTTTTAATCCATCCAAATTAAGGAACTGAGTATAATCTGAAAATATTTCTCCTTTTTCAATATGAGTTTCAGCATCATTTGAATCAAATTCAGCCAAAGCTCCCAATAAAATTGCGGCATCTTTTACTGTCCGAGCCATTGGTCCTGCAGTGTCCTGGCTATGTGCAATCGGGATAATTCCCTGCCTGCTCCAAATACCTAAAGTAGGTTTTATTCCAACTACTCCGTTAATTCCCGAAGGGCAAACAATAGAACCATTAGTTTCAGTACCAATTCCTATGGCGCACAAGTTTGCCGAAACTGCTGCTCCTGTTCCGGCACTCGAGCCACACGGACTTCTGTCTAAACAAAATGGATTACGAACTTGTCCACCGCGACCACTCCATCCACTAGACGAATTTGTAGAACGGAAATTTGCCCATTCGCTTAAATTGGTTTTTCCCAAAACTACAGCGCCTGCATCACGCATTTTTTTTATAATGAAAGCATCTTTTGGTGCAATATTTCCCTCTAAGGCTAATGAGCCTGCGGTGGTTTGCATTTTGTCTCCAGTGTCAATATTATCTTTAAAAAGAATGGGAATCCCGTGAAGTGGACCACGAATTTTTCCACTGTCTCGCTCATTATCTAAGGATTCTGCGATTTCTAATGCATCGGGATTTAGTTCGATTACCGATTTTAAAAATGGGTCTATTTCTTTGATTCTTGCCAAATATTTTTTGCAAATATCGACTGATGTCAATTCTCCCAACTTCATTTTTTGCTGCAATTTGTCAACAGTAATTTCGTTGAGTTCGAAATCTGATAAATCAGTTTTTATTTTTTGATCTGTTCCTGTTGTACAACCAGCAACACCTGTAAGTGCAAGTGTTGTTCCACTTAATACTGTAGTTTTAAAAAAGCTACGGCGTTTCATATTCTTTTATTTGAGTTTAGATTAATTTTTAGCTATTTCACTTTCCCAGGATTCTTTTTTATAAAATCACCCCAGTTTTTATACTCTTTGGATTTTTGAGGTTTGCCCATTTGAATAAAATGGCAAATTGCAACTGCAACTGCATCGGTTGCATCCAATCCCTGATCTAAATCTTTTAGGTGATAAACTTTCTGCAAAAAATAGGCGACCTGCTCTTTCGAAGCTCGCCCCATTCCGGTAATTGCCTGTTTTACTAGAAGAGGAGCATACTCTTGAATTGGCACATCAAACATTAAAGCTGCAGCCATTAAAACACCTTGTCCACGCCCCAGTTTTAACATACTCTGCACATTTTTTCCGTAAAACGGGGCCTCAATTGCCATTATATCGGGTTTGTATTCTTTAACTAAATGCAATGCACGCTCATGCAAATATTTAAGACGTTGATAGTGGTCGGAATATTTACCGGGAGTTATATTTCCCATTTGTAAAATCACTGGTTTTTTATCACGTATTTCAACTAATCCGTAACCGGTTACAGTTGTTCCGGGGTCAATGCCTAATATTCTTAGTGGTTTCGAATTCATGATTTTTTATCTAATTGCTGAATAAAAATTCCGGTAACAATAAAAATTAATCCAATAAAAGTAGTGATGTAAATTGTTTCATTCAAAATAAAATGGATAAAAACCAGCGAAACAAATGGCGCAAGAAAAACAAGATTACCGATTTTTGCATTGTTCGTACTTAATTCCATTGCTTTCATCCATAAAATATAAGTAATTCCGGCTTCGAAAAACCCGATGTAAACTACCGAATAAAAAGCTGTTCCTATTTGTAGTTTAAAATCGGAAAACAGGATTACTGCGATTAATAAATAAATTGTACCAAAACAAAAATTCATAAATAGTTTTACAATCTGATCGCGTTTATCTCGCACATTAAATATCCAATATAATGCCCAAATTACTGAGCTTCCAAGTGCAAGAGTAACACCGGTTAAATTTGTATTATTGAACCCTGAAATTCCGCCTTGCGACGAAATGAAAATTACACCAATAAAACTTACAAAAAGAGCAATAAAACTCTTCCATCCAATTTTTTGGCCAAGTAGCGGAACTGAAAAGAGTGCTAAAAGAATGGCCCAAACCATGTTTATTGGCTGTGCAACCTGAGCCGGTAATAGCGAATATGCCTTAAATAAAATGAGGTAATAAAACAATGGATTTAGAGCACCTAAAAACATGGAAAACAGAATCTCTTTTCGCGATTGTTGAAAAAGTAAATGTGTTTTTTTCTGAATCAATAAAAAGGCAAAAAGAATAAAAAAAGTAACAAGCGAGGCATAAAAAATTAGCTGGATAAAATCGTATTCGCGAAGTGCTAGTTTAAAAGCCGTAGCAACTGTTGACCAGAAAAAAACAGCAATACCAGCAAATAGATATGACTTTTTAATTGAATTCATTATTGTCTATTGCACGCATAAAAAGCCCCTCCTTATTAATCTCCGACTCTTTATCAGGATATATTTCTCTGAGTTCACGATATTTCCCCCGCGACTCGTCTATAAACACACTTCCTGGGTGCTGTGTTAACATATCTTTATACAAACCTTTGGCTTTTTCCTGTTCGTTTAAATTGTAATTATACAGTTCGGCTAGCATAAAAAGTGCATTGTCGGCAAGTAGTTCGTAACTAAAGTTGGTAACTATTTGGTCTAAATATTTGGCAGCTTTTGTATAGTTTTGCTGATTGATTTCAATCTTTGCTTTTCGGAATAAAACATTGTCAATTAAAGTGTGGTAAGGATAAATATCTATTAAACTATCTAAAATCACAATTGCTTCTTTATTTTTATTTTGAAAGAATAGCAAATCTGCTTTGGCAAACATTGTTAATGGAATTGCAGTTGTGTCTAAGTTTAAATTATTGCCTATTAAAAGCGAAAGTTCCATTGCATCGTTGGCAGTTAGTTTCGAGGTGCTGGCTTTTAAAACATCTAGCTGCGCTTTTGCCCAACTAAAATTGCCGAGGTAGTAACCCAACTTTGCTTTTTTTAGTTTTACCTCGTCGCCTAAAATGTTACTTTTATTGTAATAAATTACCTGCGAGTATATTAACGTTGCTTCCCACGGATCGTTTGCATAAACATAAATATCAGCCTTTTCGGTTTTTAAGCGCCCCGACTCTGCTGTTTTAAGTCGGGGAATTTTTAACCCACTGTTTAAAAGATCGATTGCAGCTTCTGTCTGGTTAAGGTAAAATCCCAGTAAATGTGCATTTTCCTGAACAAGATTTAAAGTTGTTGGACTGATTCCCAAAAACTCCAATCCTTGTTTAAATTCGTCTGCTAATTTTTTTCCTCTCTCTTTATCGTCGGGGAACTCAGCAATAAACTGCAAATAGGAGGTGTGAATTTTCATGGAAAAAGCCTGACGATAATAAGGGTTTGTTTCACCTTTTTCCATCAGATAATCGAACGCTTTATTAGCGTCGTCGTACTTTTTATTTTTTAGTGCCATAATTCCCAACTGCACAATTTGCGGAGCTTCTTCTCCTGTTCTTCGGTCTAGAGCAACCGATTGACGCAACGCACTCGAGAATTTTTTCTCTTGCAAAAAGAACCAAATCAAAAGACGATTGTACCCAATTACATGAGGTTCAGTTTGTATTCGTTTTAAAACCTGCTTTCTAAATTTATCGCGTAATTCATTATCTATATCTAAACGCATTGCCGACGATAAACTACTCTGCACACGCGAAAGTTGTTTCGCTTCTTCTCGCAACAAGTTCAGGTACTCCTCCATCATTTTTTCGTAATTGCGCAAATATAAGTAGGCTCTCGCCAGTTCGTAATTAAATTGTTCTGCCTCCAGATTTTCTCTGCCTTTCATATAGGTTTGTCGGGCATAGTCGTATTCACCCCAACTTAAAAAATTACTTGCTACAACTAAATACTGACCTTTGTTATTTGGGATTTTATCTATGGCTTCTTTATATTTTTTATCTGCTTCATCGGTTCGCTTTTGCGTTTTTAACATGTAACCCCAATGTATAAAAAGCTCAGGTTTTGGTGGGTTCTGTTTTTTTATCTCTTTCTGAATTTCAGACTCAGCCTCCTCGTATCTTTTAAGCTGAACTAAACAATTTAGGTAATACTTAAAATAGGTGCTGCTTTTAGTTCTTTTATAAACATCTTGCAACAATGGAATTGCCTTTTCGTAATCTTTTGCATTGTAATAACGAATGGCAAGACTCGATTTTGTTTGAATCTCCGATAGCTTTCTCTGTGCAGAGACACTGTTGAAACTTAAGATTATTATTGTTATGAACAGGAAATACTTCATTTACTAGTTTTCGATATTGTACAAAAATAACACACTAAACTTATAATACCAATTTGAATTTGTAATGTCGCATTTAATTGTTGCTATTTCATAATAATACTAACGTGTTATAATGATTGATAACGAAATTGAATTTTTTATCTTATTTAAAACAAAAAATATTTTCATTGCCTTTGTTACAAAGCAATTTTTAATTGATGTACTATTGCTTTATAAAAAAACAGATGCCATCTTTTTATTTAAGATGGCATCCGTTTATATTTAATATTTTTAAACGATACTAATCAGGGAAATGACCTCGAACAATTCCTCGTTTAGAATCTTTTACAAAAAGAAGAATTTCGTCTCTTTCCTGGGTTGCCGGCATTTCGGCTTCTATAACTTCAACTGCCTGCGATGTATTTAATCCTTTTTGATAGATATATCGGTAAATGTCCTGAATTTCGCGAATCTTTTCGTTAGTAATATTTCTGCGTCGTAATCCAATAGAATTTATTCCAACATAAGAGAGTGGTTCGCGACTGGCTTTTATATATGGAGGAACGTCTTTTGTAACACGCGACCCACCACCAATCATCACATGCGATCCAATTCTGCAAAATTGGTGTACTCCACTCATTCCAGAAATAATTCCCCAGTCGTCGATAATAACTTCTCCGGCAAGTTGGGTGCTGTTTCCTATAATAATATTATTTCCAAGAATACAATCGTGAGCAATGTGCACATAAGCCATAAGCAGATTGTTATTTCCCACACAGGTTCTTCCTTTTGCAACAGTTCCACGGTTAATTGTTACAAATTCGCGAATGGTATTATTATCACCAATTTCAACGGTTGTATATTCGCCTCTAAATTTTAAATCTTGCGGAACAGCACCAATTATTGCACCCGGAAAAATGTTACAGTTTTTACCAATTCTTGTTCCTGGTAAAATAGTAACGCTGGATCCAATTCTTGTTCCTGCACCAATCTCAACATCATGATCAATGGAAACAAATGGTTCGATTACAACATTGTCTGCAATTTTTGCATCAGGATGAACGTACGCTAATGGTTGTTTCATAACTTGTGTTTATTAACTCTAATCTGTCTGTTTAACAATTTGTGCCATAAAATCGCCCTCTGCAACAACTTTATCTCCTACATAAGTAAGTCCTCTCATATTGGCAATTCCTCTTCTGATTGGCGAAGTTAATTTTAATTTGAAAATGAGCATGTCTCCGGGCACTACTTTTTTTCTGAATTTAACATTGTCAATTCGTATAAAGTATGTTGAAAATTTTCCCACAAGATTGTTTAATACAAGTACTCCGCCAGTTTGTGCCATTGCTTCAACTAGCATAACTCCTGGCATAATCGGCTCTTCCGGAAAATGTCCCTGAAAAAATGGCTCATTCACTGAAACATTTTTTACACCTATAATTTCATTTTTATCTATCGAGACAACTTTATCGACCATTAAAAATGGATATCGGTGAGGTAATAATTCTCGAATTCTATTCACATCCATTACCGGATCTGCATTTGCATCTATTTTTGGTGCTCCTTCAACAGATTTTAAGTATGCTTTTTTTAATGCTTTTGCAAATATAGTATTTGGTCTGTGTCCTGGTTTTGTTGCAATTATTCGACCTTTAATGTGTTTGCCACAAAGTGCTAAATCACCAATAACATCTAATAATTTATGTCTAGCACATTCGTTGTCAAAATGCAACTCTAAATTGTTAAATATGCCTTGTTTAGGTCTCACTTCAACTCGGTCGTGTGCAAAAAGGTCTGCTAATCGGTCTAACTCTTCGCGCGATATTTCCTTATCAACAATTACAATTGCATTGTCGAGGTCGCCACCTTTTATAAGGTTATTCTTCAATAGAAATTCCAGCTCGTGTAGAAAAACAAATGTACGACAATTGGCAACTTCATCTTTAAACTTACTTATAGACTCTAATGTTGCGAATTGATTGTTTAGTACCTCCGATTTAAACGAAATCATTACATTTAATCGGTAGTCATCGTCTGGTAAAGCAATAATTTCTGCCCCCGATTTTTCATCTGTAATTTGAATTTTTTCTTTTATCTCAAAGTATTCTCGTTCAGCATTCTGCTCAATAGTTCCGGCGTTTTCTATTGCTTCAACAAAATATTTAGAACTGCCATCAATTATCGGAGCTTCTTCGTTGTTTACCTCAATTAAAACGTTGTCGAGATCCATCCCAATAAGTGCAGCTAAAGCGTGTTCTATTGTTCCAATTCGCACTCCATCTTTTTCTAACAAAGTACCTCTTGATGTATCTATTACTAAATCTACATCTGCATCTATTATCGGGTGGTTTTCAAGGTCAACTCGTTTGAATTTAAAACCATGGTTTTCTGGAGCCGGTAGAAAATTCATTTTAACATTTACACCGGTGTGTAATCCTTTCCCTTCAATTATAAATGAATTTGCTAACGTTTTTTGTTTAACAACCATATTATTTTTTTATTATAAAAATCGCTACTTGTTTTTAATCTCTTCAATTTCTCTTTTAAGTCTAGTGACATCTCGTTGAAGTGTTGGTAAATTTTTATGCACTGTAATCGACCTTATTGCATCTCTAATTGGGATTGCAGGACTACCAAGCAAGACTTCGTTGTCTTTTATGTTTTGTGAAATTCCTGATTGTGCCCCAAACATAACATTATCTCCTATTGTAAGATGTCCTGCTAGTCCGACCTGCCCGCCAAATTTACAGTTTTTGCCAACCTTTGTTGTGCCTGCAAATCCGGATAGAGCAGCAATAACAGTATTCTCCCCAATGTCGCAATTATGTGCGATCTGAACCAGATTGTCAATTTTAACGCCTTTCCTTATTACGGTCGAGCCCATTGTGCCACGGTCGATAGTACTATTTGCTCCAATGTCAACATCGTCTTCTAAAATTGTATTTCCAATTTGAGGGATTTTTTTGTACCCACCATTATCTTGAGGCGCAAAGCCAAAACCATCTGCACCAATAACTGCACCTGAATGAATTATGCAATGATTGCCAATTACTGAGTCGTGGTATATTTTAGCTCCTGAGTACAATATGCAATTATCGCCAACAGTTACATTGTCGCCAATATAAACTTGTGGATATAACTTTACATTTTTACCAATTTTGCAATTTTTGCCAACATAAGCAAATGCACCAACATAAATATCTTCTCCAATTGTCGAACTTTCATCAATAAAACTTGGTTGTTCAATGCCAATTTTCGTCGACATTTTTGTTTGCTCATACAAATCAAGAAGTGTAGCAAGTGCTTGATAAGCATTGTCAACTTTAATTAAAGTTGCGCTTATTTTTTTTTTAGGATTAAAATCTTTGTTAACCAAAACGATTGATGCTTCGGTTTTATAGATAAAACTTTCGTATTTAATGTTTGAAAGAAATGTTAATGTTCCTGGTTTTCCCTCCTCTATTTTAGAAACATCAGAAACCCTAACGTCCCCATTTCCAACAACTTCTCCGTTTAAAAATGCTGCAATTTCTGTAGCTTTAAAATCCATTTTCTGTTTTTTTGCGTTGCAAATATAGTTTTAAACTAATTAATGACCAATTCTTTGGGATAGCACAAATAATACTTCCGAACAATTTTAGTGAAAACCGAAAGATTAATATCCGAAGCTTGACGGATATCTTTTAATTTTCCATTTTTATTTAATACCATAATATTTTCGTTGTGCCTGTTGTAAGCACTGTTAGTTATCTCTCCTTTCATTAAAAAATACCCAGACATTGATGTATCGTTTGTTATTTGTTGAGTTATTTTATTTATAATTTTTTCTGTAACCAATTTAGAAACTGGTTTTGTTTTTAAGATTGCTTTAAATAGCTGCCGGTTAATTAAACTTTTTGCTAATGAAGAGAGAACTAAGTCGGGATGTTTTTGCCACTCTTTTACCGAAACTAAAATATCGTTATCGTCAAGCAACGAGTACCAATTTAAAATATTTTCACCTTTAACTAAAATATTTTCACTGAAATTATTAGATGTAAAATTATTCTTCATAAAAATATCGAATGTTGGCGTAGCAAAAACTGGAGTACCCTCAGCAACCAAATCTTTGGCTCGTTTTAATACATTAATAAGAAGGTTTTCTGCCGAAACAACTGTTTTATGCAGATAAACTTGCCAATACATTAATCTTCGTGAAATGAGGAATTTTTCAACCGAATAGATTCCTTTCGCATCGACAACAAGCTGGTCATTGTGAACATTTAGCATTTTAATAATACGTTCAACTCCAATCGTTCCTTCCGCAACTCCAGTAAAGAAACTATCGCGACTTAAATAATCAAGTCTATCCATATCTAACTGGCTGGATACTAGCTGATGTAAAAATTGTTTTTTATATTTATTGGTGAATATTTTAATGGCTAATTCCAATTTCCCGTCAAACTGTTTATTAAGATCATTCATTAAAAGCAAGGATATTTCTTCGTGAGAAATTTCAACTAGCGTATTTTCGAGAACGTGCGAAAATGGTGCATGTCCAATATCGTGCAACAAAATTGCAACCGTAACTGCTTCCGCCTCTTCATCCGAAATTTCAATCTCTTTTAATCGTAAAATAGAAATTGCTTGCCGCATTAAATGGGTTGCACCAATTGCATGTTCAAAACGAGAATGGTTTGCTCCAGGAAATACCAAGTGCGATAATCCCAATTGCTTAATCCTTCTAAGTCGCTGAAACATTGGGTTTTCTATTAAATCAAAAACCAATTCAGATTGTATATTTATAAAACCAAAAACAGGATCATTGATGATTTTTTTCTTATTTATTTGAATATGAGTCACAAATATATATTGTTCTTTATCCCAAATGTACAAAACTTTAACAAAGATGGAAATTGGTTATTTTTCATAAAAACTTAGCAACAAATACAAATGAAACAAAAATATCATTTTAAAGAGTAGTTTATTCTGTTATTATTCTTTAAAATCAGCACTTTATAAACTTAGAGATATTTGGCTTTATTAGATATAATTACTATTTTTGCGGAGATTTTTCTAAAACAAGATTTTAGGAGGCCTCTGGTCTCCTATTTTGTTAGATGTATTTATGATAGACAAGGCGCAAATAGTAAGTTTGGTTAATGAGCAACTAGAAGACAAAATGTTTTTAGTTGATATTACTGTAAACGAAAGAAACGTTATTGATGTATTTATTGATAGTTTTGATGGATTGCCGATAAGCAAATGTGTTGCTATTAGTCGCCATGTTGAGCATAGCCTTGATCGCGAGGAGGAGGATTTTGAGTTGCATGTTTCGTCGCCAGGCTTAAGTCATGGGTTTAAAGTGAAGCAACAGTACATAAAATATACAGGACGACAAGTTGAGGTTACAACAGAAGACGATAAAAAGTTGGAGGGGACATTAATTGAAACAGGTGATATAGATTTTGTTTTGGAAACTTCTTCGCGCGAAAAAGTGGAGGGACACAAGAAAAAACAATTGATTGTAAGAAAACATAAATTAAAATACGATGAAATAAAAAGTGCGAAAGCAGTTATTTCATTTAAATAAAATATTGAGAGATGGAAAATATTAATCTGATAGATTCTTTTGCTGAGTTTAAGGAGCTGAAAAATATTGATAGAGCGACAATGATGAGCGTTATCGAGGAGGTTTTTCGGAGTGTGCTTATCAGACAATATGAAACCGATGAGAATTTCGATATTATTATAAATATCGACAAAGGAGATTTTGAAATTTGGAGAAATCGCGAGGTTGTTGAAGATGACCAGCTGGAAGAACCCAATGCGCAAATTACATTAACCGAAGCGCAAAAAATTGATGAAGATTATGAAGTTGGCGAGGAGGTTACGGACGAAGTTAAATTGGTTGATTTTGGCCGACGCGCAATTTTAAACCTGAGACAAAATCTCGCGAGTAAAATTATGGAGCTCGAGAAAGACTATATTTACGGAAAATATAAAGAGAAAATTGGCGACATAGTTACCGGAGAAGTTTATCAGGTATGGAAAAAGGAGATGTTAGTTTTAGACGATGAAGATAATGAACTTATCCTTCCAAAGTCGGAGCAAATTCCATCCGATTTTTTCCGTAAAGGAGATAATGTACGAGCAATTGTTTCTAAAGTAGAATTGAGAAATAACAACCCACTGATTATTTTATCGCGTACAGCACCTGCTTTTTTAGAGAGACTGTTTGAACTTGAAATTCCTGAAATATTTGACGGATTAATTACTGTTAAAAAAATTGTTCGCGTACCAGGTGAGCGTGCGAAAGTTGCAGTTGAATCATACGATGAGAGAATTGACCCGGTTGGAGCTTGCGTTGGAATGAAAGGTTCGAGAATACATGGAATTGTTCGAGAATTAAGAAACGAAAATATAGATGTAATTAATTATTCGGCAAATACACAACTGTTTATTAAGCGGGCATTAAACCCAGCTAAAATAAATTCTATTAAGCTTATAGAAGACAGTAAGAAAGCTGAAGTTTATCTAAAACCTGAAGAAGTTTCGCTGGCAATAGGTAAAGGTGGATTGAATATTCGGTTGGCAAGTCAACTTACAGGATACGAAATTGATGTTTATCGTGAAGTAGAAGAAGCAGACGATGAAGATGTAAATTTAGATGAGTTTGCTGATGAAATTGAAGGATGGGTAATAGATACATTAAAAGGAATCGGATGCGATTCGGCAAAGAATGTGTTGAATATTCCTCGTGCTGAGTTGATAAAACGAACTGATTTAGAAGAAGAGACAATAGATCATGTCTTAAATATTTTTAAATCAGAATTTGAATAAATTGGTTGAGATTAATTTACAGTAAAAGCATTAAGCTACAATTGTAAATAAAGATTTTAGCACATTGAAAAGTAAAGAAAAAGTATTTTTATGGTAGCAGGCAAATCGATAAGGCTTAGTAAACTTGCAAGAGAGTTCAACGTTGGTACACATTCCATTGTTGAACATTTGCATAAAAAAGGTATTGAAATAGAATCAAGTCCTAATACTAAAGTTTCTGTAGAAGCTGTGCAACTTCTCGAGAAAGAGTACAAAGTTGATATCTTACTGAAGAAAGAGTCGGAAAAGATAAGCTTAAAAAGTAATCGTCTAAAAAAAGAGGTAATCAGTATTGATAATTCTGAAGGCGAACAAGTAATAACAGAGACTAAGGAAGAAGTAATAGAGAAGCCTGTTGTAGAGGTTAAGGTTGAAAAAGAAGTAGTTAAAAAACCTCAGCCAAAGATAGAAAAAAAGCCTGTAGAGGAAGTGATACCTGTTAAGAAAGAGGAGACGGTTAAAATACTTGGCAAGATTGATTTAGATAAAATATCTAAACCAAGAAAGACAAAAAAGGAACCAGTTAAGGTTGAAAAACCTAAAGCTAAAGAGAAAATAGCCGAGGTTAAACCCGTTAAAGAAAAACCTGTAAAAAAGGAGTTAGCTAAAAAAGAGCCTATTAAGAAGGAAGAGAAGCCGGCAAAGAAAGTTGTTGCTGAAAAACCGAAAGAAGAATTAATTGCAGCCGATATTCCTAAAGTTAATGAAGTTAAAGTGATTGGTAAAATTGATTTGAAAAATATCAATCAAAAAACTCGTCCTTCAAAAAAATCAAAAGCGGAAAAAGAGAAGGAACGCAAAGAGCGTCAAAGGCAGAATGCTATAAAGAAAGGTGGAGAAGAGAAACCTGTAAAAGGTAAAGATGGAAAAGTTGATGTTATAAAAGCCAAAGCAGGAAAACTTAATGGTCCAACTGTATTGGGTAAAATCGATTTGACTAAAAAAGATTCTAAACCTGGCGAAGGAAGTTCGTCGCGGAAAAAACGAAGAAGAAGAATACCAAAAGATACCGGTAAGGTTAACGTTGAAAGAAAACCTGGAGAAAGACCAAAAAAGGGTAATTTTGTTGTTAATAAGCAAGGGAGTAAAAGGAAAAGACCCTTTAAAAAAGAAGTTAATGAGGAAGATGTACAAAAGCAAATTAAAGATACATTAGCTCGTTTAACATCAAAAGGAAAAAAGAAAGGGGCAAAATACCGCAGAGACAAAAGGGTTGCTGCAAGCGAAAAAGTGCAGGCCGATATTGATCAGCAAATTAAGGAACAAGGAGTTCTGAAAGTAACTGAATTTGTTTCGGTTGCCGAATTTGCAACAATGATGGATGTTAGTGTAACTCAGGTTATTTCGTCATGCATGAGTCTTGGTTTGTTTGTTTCAATAAATCAGCGATTAGATGCAGAAACACTTTCGGTAGTTGGCGAAGAGTTTGGATTTAAAGTAGAATTTGTAAGTGTAGAGATTCAGGAAGCAATAGACGAAGTTGAAGATAGCGAGGAAGATTTAAAATCTCGACCTCCAATTGTTACAGTAATGGGACATGTTGACCACGGTAAAACTTCGCTGCTCGATTATATTAGAGATACTAACGTAATTGCAGGTGAAGCTGGTGGAATTACTCAGCACATTGGAGCTTACCATGTGAAACTGAAGGAAGGTAAAGATATTACTTTCCTTGATACTCCTGGTCATGAGGCATTTACTGCTATGCGTGCACGTGGTGCGCAAGTTACTGATATTGCAATTATTATTGTTGCAGCCGACGATAATGTGATGCCACAAACAGTTGAGGCAATTAATCATGCAGCAGCAGCGAGTGTGCCAATTGTTTTTGCAATTAATAAAATTGATAAACCAGGGTCCGATCCTGAAAGAATTAAAAAAGAGCTAGCTGAAATGAATTACCTCGTTGAAGAGTGGGGTGGCAAATATCAGTCGCATGATATTTCGGCTAAAAACGGAATTGGTATTGAAGAATTACTTGAAAAAGTATTGCTTGAAGCAGAAATGTTAGAGTTGAAAGCAAATGCCAATAAAAATGCACAGGGAACAATTATTGAGTCTGAGTTAGATAAAGGTCGTGGATATGTTTCAACTTTATTGGTGCAAAGTGGAACCTTAAAGGCAGGCGACATTGTCTTGTCTGGTCAGTTTTATGGCCACGTAAAAGCAATGTTCAACGAACGTAATCAGAATATAAAAAGTGTTGGCCCTGCAGAACCTGCAATTATTTTAGGATTAAACGGAGCTCCACAAGCTGGAGACAGGTTTAATGTTATGGAAAATGAACGCGAAGCACGTAATATTTCTAACAAACGCGAACAATTGGCACGCGAACAAGGTTTAAGAACTCAAAAGCATATTACATTAGACGAGATTGGACGGAGGATTGCCATTGGAAACTTCCAAGAATTAAATCTTATCGTAAAAGGTGATGTGGATGGTTCTATTGAAGCACTTTCTGATGCTTTAATAAAACTTTCAACCGAAGAAATACAAGTTAATATAAAACATAAGGCAGTTGGACAGATTTCAGAATCTGATATTCTTCTTGCTGCAGCATCAGAAGCAATTGTTATTGGATTCCAGGTTCGACCTTCGTTAAAAGCTAGAAAATTAGCCGAGAAAGAGGAGATTGACATTCGATTGTACTCAATTATTTACGATGCTATAAACGAAATTAAAGCTGCGATGGAAGGCATGTTGTCGCCAGAAATTAAGGAAGAGATTTTGGGAACAATTGAGGTAATGGAAGTATTTAGTATTACTAAGGTAGGAAATATTGCCGGTTGTCTGGTGCGCGATGGTAAAATTACTCGAAATTCAAAAATCAGAATTATTCGTGACGGAATTGTTGTTCACACAGGGAGACTTGGTTCTCTTAAACGTTTTAAAGATGATGTTAAGGAGGTTAAAAACGGTTATGAATGTGGATTAAATATTGAGAAATTTAACGATATAAAAGTTGGCGACCATATAGAATCTTTCCACGAAATTGAGATTGCTAAAACATTATAAAAGATATTTTTTTAGAATTTTAAAGACCGGATTTTTTCGGTCTTTTTTATTTTATATAAGCAGCGAACCACTGTTCTCGAGAGTCTTGAGCGCTTAATAAATTGTTAAAAACATAAAATTTACAAACAATCTCTATTTTATTAACAATCAATGTTTCATTTTATAAAAGAAAAATGTAATTCAATACGTTCTCTATTCACTACTTTTGAGCAAATTGAGAGATAATGAAGCGAAATATTATAATTATATTAATAGTATTATTAACGGCTGTGGCTGGTTTTATCTACTTTACAAAACACGAAGTACTGTTTTCTAAAGAGACTTCGATGTATAAAGCTATACCTGTTTCGGCACCTATTTTTGTTGAATTAAGTGCCCTGAAATCTTTTCCTGTCGATAATCCAATCGTCCAGGATTTAATTGCAATGGAAAAGAATATTCTATTTTTAAGTAAAATTGCATTAATCGATTCGTTAATCCAGAATAATAAAGAGATTCAAAATAGCTTACGAACCGAATCGTTAATTTTAGCGTTTGACTTTGTCGGCGAAAGTGAAATTTTCCCCATAATAATATTAAAAGCAGAAAATAGTACTAAACAAAAATCGCTTGAAAAATTTCTGTCAGTTTTGTACCCTGCAAATAAATTTTCATTTTCAAAAAAAGTTTATAGTAATAGTGAAATTATTACAATAAAAACTAATCAGGATAAAAATGTACTTCATTTTTGTTTTTCTGATGGATTGTTTATTTCCGGTCCAAAATTATTACTTGTAGAGCAAAGCATCCGCCAATTAAATTCCGAAAGTATTTCAAACAATTTGTTTTTCTCGAGGGTTAATAAAACTGTTACATCTCAATCTAAAATAGCGTGGTATATAAATCACCAAACATTTCCTAATTTAGTTGCACTGTGGTTAAACAACCAATCGTCAACTAATACTAACGAATTTGGAGAGAGAGTCAGGAATAATTATAAAAGTAAATTTAGCAACTTTCGTAATTTTGCTGCGTGGACAGAATTAGATGTAAAACTGAATGATAATGAACTGCAATTTAATGGTATCTCAATTGCTGATGATTCTTTAAATCATTACTTATCTGTTTTTGATGGACAGGAACCTGTTCGTTTTCAAGCCGACAAAATACTTCCTAAAAACACCTCGTTTTATAACAGTTTTTCATTTTCTGATAAAGCTCTCTTTTTCGAGAATCTTGAAAAATATTTCTCTCACACTGATTTGTATTACAAACGAGAAGATAGAATTAAAAAAATAGAATCAGGATTCCGTATTAATTTTAAAAATACGTTTCAGGAGTTAGTGAAAAACGAGATAATTGTTGCAACAACTTCAATACCTGCCGAGTTGAGTAAAAAAACAACTCTGTTTATTTTGCAAACTAAAGGTAAAACCGACACTGAAATTCAGCTAAATATTTTATTAAATTCCTATTCAAAACGAAAGGGAGTTGAATTGAGTAGTTTAAAATCTATTTTTGAAATTGATGCTCAAACACGATTTACTATTTATAGTTTCCCCTATCCATCGTTTCCTGGAATTTGGTTGGGAAAACCTTTTGGACTTGCAGAAGCCAAATTTGCTGCGTTTTACGAAAATTATCTTGTATTCAGTAATTCTAAAAAAGGGTTGCACGAATATTTGCAAAACATGGTTTTAGAGTCAACTCTTAACAAAGATATTAGATACTCAAAGTTTAAACAGAATATTGCCAGTCGTGCAAACATAAATTCGTACATAAATATTAATCGTATTTTTGGTATGAATAAAGAGATTTTCAATAGCGAACTTGCTACAGAATTTGAAAATTTAAAAGAGAATCTGCAAAAATTTAAAGCCATTAACTGGCAAGTGGTTTGCGAAAAAGGAATTTCTTTTAATTCGGTTTATTTGTCATTTAGTAACGAAATTGAAGAAGAGGCGCAAACTACATGGCAGAGCAGCATTGGAAGCGAAATAATTACTAAACCATATATAGTATCTAATCACCGCGATAAACAAAACCGTGAGGTTATTTTGCAAGATTCAGAAAATACTATTTCTCTTGTTTCTAAAGATGGAAGGGTTAGATGGAGTGTTACAATTGAGGACCCAATTTTGAGTAAAATTCATCAAATCGACTATTTCAGAAACGGAAAATTGCAATACCTTTTTAACACAAAAAATAAATTGTATTTAATTGATAGGGAGGGAAATAATGTAGCACATTTTCCTGTAAAATTTAACTCGCCGGCAACCAACGGAGTTTCTGTTTTCGATTACGATAATAATCGGAAATACAGATATTTTGTTACTTGCGAAAATAAAAAAGTGATCGCGTATAACAACGAGGGCAAAGTTTTAAAAGGATGGGGGTTTGGAAAAACCGATTATCAGGTTACTACTCCGGTGCAGCATTTTAGAGTGAATAGTAAAGATTATATTGTTTTTAAAGATCAATCTCGTATTTACATTCAAAATCGAAAAGGTGAGACAAGGGTAAATAGTACAGCGAAATTCGATAATTCTAAAAACCCTTTAATCTTGAATTTGAATGGTACACCTAAAATTGTTGCCACCGACAAAACGGGTAAAGTTTTTTATATATATTTTAATGGGAAGTTTGCGGAGAAGAAAACAGCTAAATTTAGTGAGAACCATTTTTTTACTGTTGCGGATATAAATGGAAATGGCATGCCCGATTTTATTTTTGTTGATGGAAATGAGTTAAAAGTAATGAATGAAAATGGTAAAAAAATATTTTCGCACAAATTTAAAACTGAAATTAAATTAAAGCCAAATATTTACTCATTCTCTTCTAAATTGAGAAAAATTGGAATTGCCGAATCAGCTACAAACCGGATTTATCTTTTCAACCCAAACGGGAAATTACACGAAGGATTTCCATTGCAGGGAAATAGCGAATTTAGTATCGGTAAAATAACTCGAAACTCCGAACATTTAAATTTAATTGTTGGAAGCAGAGGTGGTGATTTGTATAATTATACGTTGAATTAATTTTTCTCGAAAACATAAAGTACTGAACTGTACTTTGCTTCCTTTAAATAAAGCAGTCCAAACCTGACCATTTTGAACATTGAATTTAGCTATTTCAAAAAAAGGAAAGTAATATAGTGTTGTTGAATTAAAATCCAAAATAATAAACCACGGAAACTTTTGTTTCCGTGGTTTATTATTTTCAGATTAATATTTTTTACATTCTTCTTTAAGATGTGTTTTTCTATGGCTCTTTTATATTATAAGCATTGCATCGCCATAAGCACCAAAACGATAATCCTCTTTTAGTGCAGTTTGGTATGCTTTCATTACAAAGTCATAACCTCCAAAAGCTGCAACCATCATTAATAAAGTTGAATATGGTAAATGGAAATTAGAAATCATCGAATTTGCTACATGAAACTCGTGAGGTGGAAAAAGAAATTTGTTGGTCCATCCGTCAAAAGGTTTTAAAAAACCTTGTGTAGAAACCGAACTTTCTAATGTACGCATAACCGTTGTTCCAACAGCACAAATATTTTTCTTTTTTGTTTTAGCAGCGTTTACCATTTCGCAAGCAGCATCTCTAATCCAAATTTGTTCAGAATCCATTTTGTGTTTTGTAAGATCTTCTACATCAACACCTCTGAAATTCCCTAGTCCAACATGCAGTGTTATGTATTCAAAATCAATACCCTTAATTTCTAAACGCTTCAGCAACTCACGACTAAAATGTAACCCAGCTGTTGGTGCTGCAACTGCTCCTTCGTGTTTTGCGAAAATAGTTTGATAACGGTCTTTGTCTTCTGGTTGAACAGGGCGATCTATAAATTTTGGAAGTGGAGTTTCGCCCAATTCATATAATGTTTTTTTAAATTCGTCGTAAGGTCCATCAAAAAGAAAACGTAAGGTTCTTCCGCGCGATGTTGTATTATCAATTACCTCGGCAACTAATAAATCATCGTCTCCAAAATATAGTTTATTTCCAATTCTTATTTTTCTTGCAGGGTCAACTAAAACGTCCCACAATCTTTGTTCTCGGTTCAATTCGCGTAAAAGAAAAACTTCAATTTCTGCACCGGTTTTTTCTTTGTTACCATGCAAACGTGCCGGAAAAACTTTTGTGTCGTTAAATACCATCACATCCTTGTCATCGAAATAGTCAAGCACATTTTTAAACAATTTATGTTCAATGGTACCCTCTTTGCGGTTTAATACCATTAATTTCGATTCGTCCCTGTTATCAGCGGGGTACAAAGCAATTCTTTGTGGATCCAATTCGTACTTAAACTTCGATAATTTCATGCTTATTATTTATTTATATATGTACTCTAATTTTATTATAATTGGCAAACTTAAATAAGTTTATTGGTTATATTTTAAAAGTCTCCATTATACGGAGCATTTTTCAAATAGTTTCAAATAGATTTAAATTTTCAAGGAAATAATTAACTGTAATAGCATCTTCAATTTTATATTCTCCAATTCTAGTTCGTCTCAATTCTGTTAAATATGCTCCACATTTTAATTCTTCGCCAATGTCTCGTGCCAAAGATCGAATGTAAGTTCCCTTGCTACATTCAACCCTAATTTTTAAATATGGTAAACTGAATGATATAACTTCAATCTTGCTTATAACAATTTTTCTGGGTGTAAGTTTAACCTCTTCTCCATTTCTTGCATAATCGAATGCGCGTTTCCCTTTTACTTTAACGGCCGAAAAAATTGGGGGCACTTGTTCAATTTCACCCTGAAATTTTTTAATAACCTCTTCAATCAGCTCATTGGTAACATGCGAAGCATCTAAATTACTATCTTCTTCAGTTTCCATATCGAACGAAGGCGTAGTGGCACCAAGTTTAAAGGTTGCTGTATATTCTTTCTCTTTTACCTGAAAAGATTCAATTTTTTTTGTTGATTTTCCGGTACATAAAATCATTAATCCGGTGGCCAGTGGATCGAGTGTTCCTGCATGGCCAACTTTCATCTTTTTAATTTCCATTTTACGGCACAGGGTATTTCTCACTCTGTTTACCAAATCGAAAGATGTCCACTCAAGGTCTTTATCAAACAATAAAACCTCGCCACCTAAAAAATCATACGTTTTTTTGAATTCTGACATCGACAAGTCTCTAAATTTCAGCGGTTTAAGAATATAGCGAAAAATTAAGCTGCAAAGATAGCAATTAGACCAATAACCAAACAATAAATTGCAAAATAAATTAGGTTGCCGCGTTTAACAATTTTAATCATCCACGAACATGCCAGTAGTCCCGAAATAAATGCAGCAACAAAGCCAATTAAAAGGGGTAATAACCCAATTGATATGTTTGATGTAACCTCTCCACTTGCAATGTCGAGAAATGCTGCACCCAAAATTGGGATTAATACCATTAAAAATGAAAATCGTGCAATCTCATTTTTTTTAGTTTGAAGCAGAATCCCAGTTGCAATAGTTGCACCACTTCTCGAAATTCCTGGTATTACTGCCATTGCTTGGGCAATCCCGATTATAAATACTTTTAGATATGTTAATTTGCCATCGCTATTTTTTACAAAATGAGTAAGTCCTAAGAGCACGGCAGTAACAAGTAACATGCTTCCAACCATTACTATATTGCCAGTAAAAAGTTGCTCAACTTCCTCCTTAAAAAATAGACCTAAAACCAAAACAGGGAAAGCAGAAAATACTAATTTAGAAACATAAATGGTAGATTCGTTCCATTCAAATGCGAGTAGATCTTTTAACAGCTCAAGTATATCTTTACGAAAAACAACAATGGTGCTTAGTACAGTTGCAACATGAACAACAACTGCAAATAGTAGATTGTTTGTAGTTTTAACACCTAACAAAGCGCTGCCAATCTCCAGATGTCCGCTTGAGCTAACCGGGAGAAATTCAGTAAGGCCTTGAAGTATTCCAAGAAGAAGTGCTTGAAATTCGTTCATAAAAATTCTGATTAATTATCGTCTTTGGGTTTTTTCATTATGGCATAAATTTCGAATATGAAACCTGCAAGAAGTACAATTGGTGCAATTGTTAATCGCCTGAAACTAAAAATATCTTCACTGAAAACATTTGGGTCGTCACTACCACCACCTGACAACAAAATAAATCCAACAACAATAACAGCAAATCCAATTGCCATTAATTTGTAATTCTCTTTTCCCAGAGCGAATCCGGTTTCTTTTATCTCTTTTTTAGCCATTTTTAAATAATTGAGGCGGTAAAGATAATTAATAAAATAACTCGTCGAATTTCAATTTTAATAATTTGTTTACTGCAAGGTAAGTTGAGAGGCTAGAAATGATTAGTCCGAAAATTAAAACCAGCATAAAAACTGCTCCCAAAGTAAAAATATCGCTTGTAGAAATAACTCCTGTTAACTCTTTTTTATATGAATAAATTCCTATGAAGAGTAAGATATTTGCAATTATGGCACCATAGATTCCCATAAATATACTTTGTTGAATAAATGGTTTTCGAATAAAAGAGTCACTTGCTCCAACCATTTGCATTGTATTTATTGTAAAACGTTGCGAATATACCGAAATACGAATTGTATTATTTATTAGAGCAACAAAAATAAAAGTGAGCAATCCGCTAATAATTATAAGTATAAAGCTTATTCTGCTAACATTATTATTTATAACTGACACAAGATTTTTCTGATAGTAAACCTCTTTTATTTGAGGAAAATCAAGAAATTCTTTTTCGAGTAAAAGTAAACTATCGGGGTGTGTATATTTTGCAAAAAGTTTAACTTCAACCGAAGCAAAAAGTGGATTGTAGCCTAGAAATCCTGTAAAATCTTCTCCCAAATCTTCGCTTAATTCCTTAGCTGCATTATCTTTATTTATGTAGCGTGTAGATTTTACAAAGTCGCTGGCATTTAAAGTTTTTTGCAAGCGGTCAATTTCAACTTCTTTTATGTTTTCGTGTAGTACGAGTGTAAACCCAATTTGTTCGCGCACATATTCCGATAGTTTTGTTGCATTAATAATTACCAATCCAAGCATCCCAATCATTATCAAAACCATAGATATGCTAATTAGCGAAGTAATCCACGAATTGAAAATACGTTGTTTTATTTTTTTTGGTTTTGAATGTTTCATTAAATGCGACATTGTAAAAAGTGACAATTCACTTTCAACAAATTTAAAAAAATTAAGATCAAAATATAGAAAATGAATTGTTAGGTCTGAATTTCAATTTTGTTTCATACATGTATAAAAAACATGTAAAAACTAATCACTTTAAAAGTGAATAAAATAGCAGGTTATATGCGGTATCCGAAGGATTTAGTTAACACCCAATTAATAAGCCAAAAAATTAATTATTATTTTTTGGAAATACGAAAAAAGGGAATACTTTTGCAGTCCGATTATTATCCTTAGAAATAGGGAGTTAAATAGTTGATTTTCTTTAAGTAAAGGTTTATTAATATTATTCCGTTGCGATAGATTCTTTCTCGAAGTAAATCACAAGTGGTAATACAAAAAATTATTAAAGTGGATACACTTAGTTATAAAACATTATCAGCAAATAAGGCTACAACAAACAAAGAGTGGGTTGTAGTAGATGCTGAAGGTCTTGTATTAGGACGTATGGCAAGTAAAGTTGCTAAAATCCTAAGAGGAAAAAATAAAGCATCATTTACACCGCATATTGATTGTGGTGATTATGTGATTGTAATTAATGCAGAGAAAGTAGTTCTTTCTGGTAAAAAAATGAGTGACAAAATATATATACGTCACACAGGTTATCCCGGCGGACAACGTAAACAAACACCAACCGATATTTTAGCTAAATATCCGGAACGTTTGGTTGAAAAAGCTGTTAAGGGAATGCTCCCAAAAAACAGATTGGGCAGAAGATTATTTACAAATCTGCACGTGGTTATTGGTGTCGAGCATAAATTTGAAGCTCAAAAACCAAAAGTTGTTGATTTAAATACAATTAAATAAGCAAAATGGAAATAGTAAACACATTAGGACGTAGAAAATCAGCAGTAGCACGTATTTACGTTAGCGAAGGCAAAGGTAATGTTACTGTAAATAAAAGGGAATTAAAAGAATATTTCCCATCTTCTA
>DAOVTY010000274.1 GCA_030632865.1 Bacteroidota bacterium | reverse complement strand
TTTGATATAATCTGAGAGAATAAATTTACATTTGTCATGAGAGAAAGTTATGTTTTTGTTGTGCAACTCAAAGGTAATTTGAGATACGGAAACTCTTTCTCTCTTTTCTAACTTTTTTTCAATCGTTTAGGACGCGATTGTATTATACCAATCATTCTGAAATATTATTGGTATTTGTTATGGTGACATTACTCCACTTTTTATTTGGGCAGCGAACGTAATGGTGACGTTACTCTACTTTTTGTTTGGTGAATGAATGTCATGGTGACGTTGCTTCTCTTTTTGTTTGGGCAGCGAATGTCGTGGTGACGTTGCTCTATTTTTTGTTTGGTGGACTAACGTTATGGTGACGTTGCTTTGCAGAGAGATATTGGCTCAGTCAATTTAAAAAGAGCTTGAGATAGAAGAATATAGTCGATAATAAAATGATTAATCTAACGAAAACCAGCTATTCATAAGTTCTTCATCGCCTTTCTGATTTTTGTGCCAATATTCGTTTGTTTTGCTGTTGTAGATATAATCGTTTTTGTAGGTCCCAATATTTTCGATAATATCATTCAGCGCGGTAATCATTAAATCTACTTCCGAATTTTTCATAGTTGGATGTAACGACCATCGAACCCAACCAGGTTTGTCAGAAAGGTCGCCATGACTGATTTTATCGGTAATTTCTTGAGACTGTTCATACGATACTTCCAAAAGATAATGTCCGTAAGTGCCTGCACATGCACATCCTCCACGGGTTTGAATTCCATATTTGTCATTCAATAACTGAACTAGTAAATTAAAATGAATTTTATCTACATAAAATGAAATAACACCCAACCGATCGCGCACATTATCGGCAAGAATATTTAACTCTTCAATTTTATCTAACTCGCTAAAAGCTCTTACTAATAACTCTTTTTCGCGTTTCTCAATATTCTCAATTCCCATCTGGTTTTTCAAATCGATACACAATGCAGTTCTTATTGATTGTAAAAAACCTGGAGTTCCGCCATCTTCGCGGGCTTCAATATCGTCAATGTATTTATATTTCCCCCAACGGTTTGTCCAGTCAACGGTTCCTCCTCCGGGAGTGTCCGGAACTTCATTGTTATACATAGAAGCGTTAAACACTAAAACTCCTGAAGAACCTGGTCCTCCAAGAAATTTGTGTGGTGAAAACATTACTGCATCTAATTTTTCCATTGGGTCTGCCGGGTGCATATTTATTGTTTCGTAAGGTGCCGAGGCTGCGAAATCTATAAAACAAACTCCGCCGTTTTCGTGCATTATTTTTGCCAGTTCAGAATAAGGAGTCCTGACTCCGGTAACATTAGAACATGCTGAAAATGAGCCAATTTTAAATGGTCTGTTTTTGTAATATTTCAAAGCTTTTCGAAGCTTTTCGGGATCAACTAAAAGTCCTTCCCCAGGTTCTATAATTACAACATCTGCATTGGTTTCGTACCACGAAGTTTGGTTGGAGTGATGTTCCATGTGAGTAATAAAAACAACTGGGCGTTCGCTTTCTGTAATACAACTTTTCCCCGCTATTTTCCCACAATATTTTAATCCTAGTATGCGCTGGAATTTATTGATAATATCAGTCATTCCCGAGCCTGCAGTAATAATTACATCGTTAGAGTTGGCATTAACATGTTGTTTTATAAGTTGGTGCGATTTGTGGTAAGAATGAGTCATTCGAATACCTGTTTCGCTGGTTTCGGTGTGAGTGTTCCCAATAAATGGTCCAATTTCATATGTAATTTTATCCTCAATTGGTTTGTACAATCTGCCACTGGCAATCCAATCGCCATAAATAATTTTCTTTGTTCCGAAAGGAGATTCAAATTCCTGATCGATACCAACTATACCATTGCGGAATTTTTCAAAATGCTTTTCTAAATCACTCATAAAACTATTTTTAGTTTCTGGTGCAAATTAAACAACTTTGGGCGAATAAAAAATTGGGTAAAAATCATTAATCAGTCAGTTTTAACAACATTTAATTTTAAAAAATGACAATACGTCATAAAATTCAAATGGCATGTTGTTTGACTTTAGCCTCGCATAAATAAAAAATAAAATTAATACATATAAATATGCAAAAAGGTAAAATTGGTGTAACCACCGAGAATCTATTTCCAATCATTAAAAAGTTTCTTTATTCTGATCACGATATATTCTTACGTGAAATTATTTCGAATGCAGTTGATGCAACTCAGAAGCTGAAAACGTTGGCTTCTAAAGGTGAGTATAAGGGTAATGTTTCTGACACAAAAGTACGTGTTAGTTTAGATTCAAAAGCAAAAACAATTACGATTTCTGATGATGGAATTGGAATGACTGCTGAAGAGGTTGAAAAATATATTAATCAAATTGCTTTTTCGGGAGCAAATGATTTTTTAGATAAATATAAAGACGATGCCAATGCAATTATCGGTCACTTTGGACTTGGTTTTTATAGTTCGTTTATGGTCTCGGATAAAGTTGATGTGATTTCTAAATCGTATAAAGATGGTGCGCAAGCTGTAAAATGGAGCTGCGATGGTTCGCCGGAATTTACAATGGAAGATGTTGAAAAAGAGACAGTAGGAACAGAAATTGTAATGCATATTAGTGAAGAGGAAAAAGGATTTTTAGAAGATTCTAAAGTTTCTGAAATACTAAATAAGTATTGTAAGTTTTTACCAATTCCGATAATTTACGGAAATAAAAAAGAGTGGAAAGATGGTGCTGAGGTTGAAACCAACGAAGAGAATCAGATTAATGATATTGCTCCGGCATGGACAAAAATGCCCGCCGATTTAAAAGATGAGAATTACAACAGTTTCTACCACCAATTGTATCCGATGGCAGAGGAGCCGCTATTTCATATTCATTTGAATGTGGATTATCCGTTTAATCTAACGGGAATTCTTTACTTCCCAAAAATCAAAAACAATTTTGAGGTTCAAAAAAATAAAATACAATTATATAGCAATCAGGTTTTTGTTACCGATTCGGTTGAGGGAATTGTGCCAGAGTTTTTAACAATGCTGCACGGTGTTCTCGATTCACCAGATATCCCACTAAATGTTTCACGATCGTATTTGCAAAGCGACTCGAATGTGAAAAAAATTAGTAGTCATATTAATAAAAAAGTTGCCGACCGTTTACATCAAATTTTCAAGGACAATCGTGAAGATTTTGAAAGTAAGTGGGACGACTTGAAAGTTTTTATTGAATATGGAATGTTGACCGAAGAAAAATTCAACGAACGTGCGATGAAGTTTTTCATGCTTAAAAATACCGATGGCAACTATTTTACTTGGGAAGAGTATGAAAAACTTGTAAAAGATAATCAAACTGATAAAGATAAGAACACCATTTATTTATACACAACTAACCTCGAAGAGCAATACACTTTTGTTGAAGAGGCAAAAAATAAAGGGTATGATATTTTGGTTCTCGACGATGTTCTTGCTCCACACCTGATTAATAAATTTGAGCAAAAATATACAGATAAGCGATTTGTTCGTGTTGACTCTGACGTTGTTGAAAACCTTATTAAAAAAGAAGATTCGCCAAAAGAGGCATTAACATTTGATCAAAAACAAGAACTTTCTCCTGTATTTCAGGCGGTTTGCCCCGAGAACAAAGAGTTTGGTTTTATTGTTGATTTTAAAGATTTGGGAGAAGCTGGTTTACCAATGGTAATTACACGCAGCGAGTTTATGCGCCGTATGAAAGATATGAGCGAGTCGCAAGGTGGCGGCGGAATGAGTATGTACGGTGACATGCCTGAGAGTTTAAATTTGGTTGTAAATACAACTCATCCGTTGGTGAAAAAAGTTGTTGCAGC
>DAOVTY010000152.1 GCA_030632865.1 Bacteroidota bacterium | reverse complement strand
CCTATAAATGCTGCCCGCGAAGTTATGTATAATTCAAATCATGTTTTACTAAGTGGGAAAGGTGCTTCTGAATTTGCAAATATGCAAGGTTTAGAAATTGTTACAAATGAATATTTTTATACAAAATCGAGATTCGAATCGTTGGAAAGATTGCTAAAAAAAGAACGTGAGCGAACTGAAAAAGATAATACAGGAACAGTTGGTTGTGCAGTTTTAGATACGCATGGAAACCTTGCCGCAGGAACTTCTACGGGCGGAATGACAAATAAAAAATATGGTAGAATTGGTGATGCTCCTATTATTGGTGCCGGAACTTATGCAAATAATAAAACATGTGCAGTGTCGTGCACCGGGCACGGCGAATATTATATTCGGTTAGGTTTTGCCCGCGATATTTCGGCATTAATGGAATATAAAAACCTATCGGTAAAAGAGGCCTGTCGCGAAGAGATAAGAAAACTATCGGAACTTGAAGGAACCGGTGGTGTTATAGCAATTGATGCGAAAGGGAATATTGCCATGGAATTTAATACCAGCGGAATGTTCCGCGGATTTATAAAATCATCGGGCGAAAAAGAGATCGCTATTTTTAAATAAAAGCCCCGAAACCTCCCCAAAGGGAAGGAACGATGAAAACTATTTTGAGTACATTTAGCTATTTATTAAGGGTCCATTTTTTTAATAATTTAATTATGAAGATAAAACTCCAATAAATGGAGAATAGATTTTTGTTAGGAGTTATGCAACTTCCAACTTAGGTCTTCCGTCTTCCAACTTTTTTAGTATTATGAAATTTCTTTTTCCAACATTTTTGTTTGCACTGTTTACCATTGCAATTCCAATTATAATTCACCTTTTTAGTTTCAGACAATATAAAACGGTATATTTTAGCAATGTTAGTTTTCTGAAAGAGATAAAAAAAGAGTCGAAAAAAAAATCGCGGATAAAGCAACTTTTGCTATTAATTGCACGCATTCTCACAATTATATTTTTGGTTTTTGCATTTTCGCAACCATACATTCCCACAAACCAAGATACTAAAAAGCAAGCAAATCAAGTAGTTGCAATATACATCGACAATTCGTTTAGTATGAATGCTTTATCGGAGCAAGGACAGCTTTTAGAAGTTGCAAGAAACAAAGCAGTTGAAATCTGTAACGCCTACCCTGCAGGAACAAAATTCAGGCTATTAACCAACGATTTAAAACCAAAACATCAACATAATTTAAATAGAGAGCAATTTATTCAGCAAGTTACCGAGGTTCAAACTTCGCCAATTGTAATACCATTTTCGATGGTTTATAATAGATTTGCCACACAAATAACAGATGAAGAAGAGTCTGATAAAAACCTCTATTTTATCTCTGATTTTCAGCGAGAGCAAGTTGATTTGGAGAACTTTAGCGACGAAACTATTTTCAGTTATTATCTACCTCTTGTGCCAAACGAGGTTGCAAATTTATATATCGATTCGTGTTGGGTTGAAGTACCTGCACACCGGCTAAATCAGGAGGAAGAACTATTTGTTCGAATTAAAAACAGCTCGAATCAGGACTATAATAATCTACCTTTAAAATTATATTTGAATGATTCCATAAAATCAATAACTAACTTTTCGGTTACGGCGCAAAATCAAATAACTGCAAATTTAAAATACAACAACAATTCGAGCGGTTCGCAAATGGGCAAATTAGAGATTACAGATTATCCGTTTACTCACGATAACAATTGGTTTATAAGTTACTTTGTTGAGACTAACTTAAAAGCACTTGCAATTTATAATGACAACTCAGATTCAAAGGAAGGATTAAATTACATTTCAGCCTTATTTGAAGACGACAACTACATTCAACTTGACAAAATGAATATTAAAAGTCTTCAAATTAGCAAGTTGAATAGTTACAATACAATTTTTTTAATTAATCTCGAAAACTTTACAAGTGGTTTTTTGAACGAATTAAAAGGTGCAGTTGAAAGTGGAGTATCGGTGGTTCTATTTCCGGGAAACAGAAATAATCCGAATTTTAATAATTTGCTTATATCACAATTTAATGCCAACCAAATAGTTGGAACAGATACAACAAAACAGAAAATTTCTGGTGTCGATTTCGGAAATAATTTCTTTAACGATGTATTTCGTAAAAGAGAAAAAAATCCGATTCTTCCTGAAATTGCAGAGCATTTAACATTTGGAGAAAACGTTCGCACATCAGAAACCCAATTACTTTGGTTTCAGAATAACGATAAAGCACTTTCTGTAATTAACTATAAAAGTGGAAAACTTTGGGTGTTTGCATTTCCGTTAGAAAAAAAGAACGAATCTTTTGCACGCGATGTTCTTTTTGTACCCACTATTTATAATATTGTTCTGAATAGTTTGCCAGCTCAGAAAATTTCATTTACAGTTGGACAAAATAACTTTTTCGATATTCCTAAAATTAAAAATATTAACCTAAACAGTTCAATACAAATTGAAAATTTGGAAAATAGCGAAAAGTTTATTCCTGCAACAAACAATTCTATTATTGGCACTCGCCTCGATTTTTCAGATCAAATAACAGATGCCGGTCACTACTTAATTAAAAGTGAGAATTCTACAATTTCTTCAATGGCATTTAATTTCGACCGTAAAGAATCTGATTTACAATACTACAATAACAGCGAATTAGAAGATAAATTTGAGACTCTTCAACTAAAAAATGCTTCGCTTATTAATGATGTCGAAAGTAACTTTTCGGAGATTTTTAACGACCTGCAAAATGGCAAACAACTTTGGAAAATATTTGTATTACTTGCATTATTATTTATAGTGGTTGAAGTTCTAATTGCCCGTTTTTGGAAATAATAATAAATCAATATAATTCAGATTTGAAAAATTGAAACATAGATGACGTAGATTTACGCAGACTTTTTTCAAGTATTCAGCAAAATAATTATAACTATTTAAATAATTAAACCGGCAAGTTTTACACAAATATTCCGTTACGCTGGAGCTTAGTTTTTGTGGTATGTTGTTTACTACAAAGATTTCGCGACTCTGTCGCTTAGTAAAAGAAGCTGCATCGCAGCAAAATATTTGTAGCAAATAAGTTTTATAAAAAAAAGAGCTACAGAGTAGCGAAACATTAAATAGAATTTAATCTAGCACCTGAATTTTAAATCTGTGATTTTCAGTAAAATTAGTGTTCTACTTTTTAAGAAAATACTTCCGTTATTAGCAATTTTATTTAGCCAATTCTAAAGCCTTAGCAAACAGGATATTATTTTCTAAATGAACATGAATGTGCAAATCATCTTCAAACTGCTCTAGCAACTGAAACGTAACCCGATAAGTGTTGCAAGCATCGGCAGGAAGTTTATAGCCGCTTGTAATTTTATTTATGGTATCCATTGCTCCGCCAGCAAAATCATGCTCGATCGACAAGCGTTTTATCTCCGACTGTATTGTAGTTTTAGCTTTTTCAGAACCTATTGCGGCAGCCTCTTTTATGGCAGGAAAAAATACCTCCTCCTCATTTTTTAAATGTTGAAGCAACTCAGTATTAATCTGTGCAAATAAACTTGCAACCTCAACCAATTCAGGGTGATGATCGCCATGGACAGTTCCAATTTTATCTGTGTAAAATACCAATTCCGGCATTTTTTTCGATACAAATTTATGGTGTGTATTTACAATATAATCGCATAAAAAACCAGGCTCCCACTCTTTAAAATTCGTACCCGGAGTTGCAGGTTTATTCATTATATTTTGCAAGTCAACCTCCAGCTTATCAACATCTAAACCCTTTTCAGAACAAGCATCAGCAAGAGATTGCTTTCCTCCACAACAAAAGTCAATACCTACACTTTTAAAAACTGTTGATGTTCTGAAATCATCAGCAACGATATCGCCAACTAATATTTTTTGTAAATGTTCTTGTTCCATCTTTTATTATTTTTTGTATGACTTATTTAAAATAATCACACAAATATAGAAACATTTTACTTAAAAGACTTTTTAGTCTTTTAATAAGATTTACTTATTAACTCTCCCAATCAAGCAATCTATTTTCGCCTTGCAAATTCCTGATTTCTGTTATCTCTTGCGAAACCTCCACAACACCTTTGTATTCACCATTTTCAGTTCTAACGGCAAAATACTGAATAAGCAAAAGTTCTCCTTTCATGTTTATCCAAAAACTCGCAACATCTTTTTCTCCATTTCTAAACGACTCAACAATTTGCTCAACAACATGTACACTTTCCGGTGGATGGCAATTGTGTACATCGCGACCAATAACAGATTTTGTGCGAGGGAAAATGCGTTTTTTAGGAGTTGAAAAATACTTTACCTTATTGTTTTCATCAACAAAAGTTATATCAACCGGAAGATGATTAAAAAGCAATTTTATCTGCTCAACTGACAAATTCCCTGTTTCTAAATCAATATCAGTATTATCTATAACCGGAGTAAAATTATCGTTTAAAAGAATATTTTCGGGCTGATAAAACGGGAATCCTATTTCCATGCTTTCCCTTAAAAGTGCGCTCAAAATATCTTCTTCAACAATCTCCTCAACAAGGGGAAATAAAATTCTCTCTTCGCGAAATTTAATGGCATACATATTAAAAAATAGATCGCCAACCTGACGGTTAAATAGTTTCAAATCCATATCTATTTCACCATTCAGCATATTTATTGCCGACTTTAAATTTCTGCGAATATCATCGTGAAACGACCACATAACCTGCAAACAACGATATTCTGTAATGTATTTTTCGATTACCGGGAAAAGTAAATTTTCTTTTATAGTATAGTAATTACTAAATTTTTCGAGATCGATAAGTTTATGGAGTAACTCCTTTTTTATAGAGTTATCGCTGGCTTGTTTATTTACCCCACGAAACAGCGGTTTTATTGCCAACAATCTCTCATCCATCAAACGGTTATTCTCTATTAAACATCCAATATAACTTTCTCTTTCGGGTGGATAATATGGATATTCAGCCAAAGTTTTATGTAGCAAATTAAGTAATTTATTAACTCCAATTTTCAGCTTCGCCATTGGCACTTTTTTCGCAACTAAAACGTCAACAACCGCAATCACATCCTGCGGCACACAAGAATCGATAACGCTTTGATTTTCACGAACCAACTCGCCCAATTTATCACCCTTTAGAATTCCATAAAATAGAGTTTCCAACTCCCCTACTCTTCGCTTATTATGTTTTGTAAATTCTGACATTCTTATACTTATAACAAATTATAATTTATGATTTTTTTTATCACCTTGCAATTGCAAGTTTATTGCAAGAACGTCATTCCACAAAAATTAGCCAAATATTAAACAGAATCTCTTCAAACTAAGTATCTCATTTATTATTAGTTAAAAACATCAATATCTCATTTGCAATTTTTATAATTATTTATACTTTCAGAGCTTCAAATAAATACATTTAAAATGAAAAAATTAACGTCTCTTTTTGTCCTTCTTATTCTAGTTATTTTTGTTGCTGCACAAACAGAAAAACGACCATTAACACCCAATGATATTTTGAAATGGAACCGGATTACTGAAACACAGATATCCAATAACGGTAATTATATTATATACAAACAAGAACCGTGGAAAGGCGATCCAACTCTTAAAATTACGAACGCAAAAGGAAAAGAATTAGAATCGATTATTGGCGGCACCGGCGTAAAAATCACCGCTGATTCAAAGTTCATTGTTTTTACACAAAAACCTTTGGTTGATACCGTTCGAACTCTCAAATTAAAAAAGACAAAAAAGGAGGATTTACCAAATGATAAACTGATAATTTACAATTTAAGCAACAACGAAACCGAAACGATTGAAAAGATAAAATCTCACAAAATACCCGTTGAATGGGCAGGGTGGATTGCATGGCAAGTAGAAGCAGCAAAAGACACAACAAAAAAAGAGAAAGATAGTAAACCGGGTTCAGACAAAGTTTATCCGCTATTTATTAGAAATACAAATACAGGCTTAACAAATGAGATACCAGCAGTTAGCAGCTATATTTTTGCCAAAGAAAAAGAGGTGATTGTTTTTATTTCGGAAGGAAAAGATAGCATTTTTGATTCCGGCATTTATGTTTATAATCTGAACGAAAAAACTGAATTGAAAATTACTGACGTAGAAGGCAAGTTTAAGCAACTTGCAATAAACAAGTCGGGTGATAAGGTTGCATTTCTAAAAAACATTTCAGAAGATAAAGAGAAAAACCCAAAATACAATTTGCACCTCTGGAATGGAGAGGGAATAGCAAAAGAGATTGTAAATTTTGAAAACGAGGCAATTCCTGAAAATTGGGAAATTAGCGAAAACGGGGTACTCTCATTTTCTGATAATAACACTCGCATGTTTTTTGGAACTGCTCCTATAAAAATACAAAAAGACACAACTGTTCTGGAAGAGGAAATTCCGATGTTAGATATTTGGACTTGGAATGAGGAAGTTTTACAAACTGTTCAATTAAACAGAAAAGAGAGAGACATGAAAAAATCATATCTCGCTGTTATTCATTTAAATAATAATAAAACAGTTCAACTAGAAACAAAGAATTTTACGGGAGTTAAAAAAATTAATAATGGAGATTCGGAAAAACTTTTAGCGTGGTCAAACCGTCCGTACGCAGTACAGTCGATGTGGGAAGGTGGTCCACGACACAACGATTTTTATTTGGTAGATATAAATACAGGCAAAGCTGAAATAATAAAAGAAGATTGTCGTTCTACTCCGGAAGTTTCTCCAAACGGAAGCTATTTATATTGGTACAATGCAATTGACACAACTTGGAATACTTTCAATATTAAAACTGGTACGGAGTATAAAATCACAACTCCAAATTTAATTCAGGTAGCCAACGAATTAAACGATATACCAAATTTACCTCGTTCGTATTACCATGCAGGTTGGTTAAAAAACGATGCCGCGCTATTAATTTACGACCGATTTAATATCTGGAAAATTGCTCCCGATAATGGAAAAGAACCAATAAATATCACGCAAAACGGGGAACGCAAAAGAACAAGTTACCGGATTATAAAATTTGAAACTAAAGATAACGATAAAGGAATTGACCCAACCGAACCTTTATTTTTAAAAGGGCATAACGAAATTACACGTGCCGATAGTTATTACGAATTAAATTTAAACAAACTAAAAGAGCCTAAAGAGTTATTTGCTGAAAACAAAAAACTAAGCACACCTAAAAAGGCAAAAAATGCCGATGTAATTGTTTTTACCAAAGAAGATTTTGAAACCTATCCAAATTTGATAGTTACCGATTTGAGTTTTAGAAAGCAACAACAAATTAGCAATGCCGCACCACAGCAAAGTGAGTTTATTTGGGGAACAGCAGAATTAGTTTCATGGACTTCGTTGGATGGAATAAAATTGGAAGGTACTTTGCACAAACCTGCAAATTTTGACCCGAGTAGAAAGTACCCGATGATTGTAAATTTCTATGAAAAAAGTTCACAGAGACTTTTGAGTTACCACATGCCAGAGTTAGGTAGATCTACAATTGGATATCATAATTATACAAGCAACGGCTATATTATTTTTAATCCCGATGTATATTACAAAGAGGGGTATCCAGGCGAAGATGCTTTTAATTGTGTGATGCCGGGAGTTACCGCAATAATTGCCAAAGGTTTTGTTGACGAGAAACATATTG
>DAOVTY010000250.1 GCA_030632865.1 Bacteroidota bacterium | reverse complement strand
TGATGGGAGTTTATGGCCAAGGATTTGATAAATTAAAATTATAGAAATACCACTGAACCTTCCACAAAAAAAGGGAGGAAAATGCACTAACTGTTTTTCCACATAAAAAATTGTTCATTATTTTTTTCATTCTAACAGATACTAAAACCCGAGTTTCATTAGTTTTTATATTTTTGCGCTTTAATCGAAATTTTCTATGAACAAATATATCAGGGTTAGTTTAGCGGGGTTGGCTTTTCTTTTTGTTGTTAACTCTTTTTTTTCGTGTAAAAGTAAACCAGAACAAAAATCAGAAGTTATAATATTAGATACTGTAATTACGGTAGAACCAGTGTTTAAATATGGTCTTCCAGTTGATTCGTTTTTAATTGAAACCGGAGTTGTAAAGTCAAACGAATACCTGAGTCAGATTTTAAATACCCGCGGTGTTGGAATGGGAACAATCGATAAAATTGCCCGTAAATCGAAATCTATTTTTGATGTACGAAAAATAAAAAGCGGAAATACGTTCACCATATTTTCAACTCCCGATTCAATAAAAAAAGCGCACTTTTTTGTTTACGAAAACAGTGCAACTACATATACAGTTTTTGAGCTGTTCGATTCTCTAAATATTTATCAGGGTGAAAAAGAAATTCAAACTCGCTTGCGTACAGCACAGGGGATTGTGGAAACATCGTTATGGAATACCATGGTTAATTGCGGTCAAGACCCGATGTTGGCACTTGAACTTTCCGATATATTTGCCTGGACTATCGATTTTTTTGCCATTCAAAAAGGTGATCGTTTTCGGGTAATTTACGATGAACAATTTGTTGATTCTACCTCAATTGGAATTGGCGAAATTTATGCCGTTCAATTTGATCATTATGGAGAAGAAAATTATGCATTTATTTTCGACCAAGACGACCGCATGGATTACTTCGATGAGAAGGGAGCGAGTTTACGTAAAGCATTTTTAAAAGCCCCTCTAAAATTTTCGCGTATTAGTTCGCGCTTTTCCAATAGCAGAATGCACCCGGTTTTGCGTATTCGCAGACCACACCACGGAATAGATTATGCAGCTCCAAAAGGAACTCCGGTTATGAGTATTGGCGACGGAACTGTAATTGCCCGTGCATATCAGAAAAGGGGTGGAGGGAACTATTTAAAAATAAAACATAATTCGGTTTACACGACTACTTACATGCACCTTTCGGGTTATGCAAAAGGAGTAACAACCGGCAGTAGGGTGCAACAGGGACAAATAATTGGTTATGTTGGTTCAACAGGTTTGGCAACCGGTCCGCACCTAGATTTTAGGGTTCATAAAAATGGCAGCCCAATAGACCCACTCAAAGTAAAAGCACCACCAGTAGAACCAGTAAAAGAAAAAAATATAGAACGTTATAACGTTGCTAAAGATTCGCTATTACTAGAACTTCAAAAAATTGAATGGGATATTTTAATGGATAACTAAACTCCATTTTCAATCATTGTTCTCTTCAAAAATTACAATTTAAAAAGAAGTGATTGCACCTTAACGCAGGTTGCACACATATGTTCGTTACCTCTGGCAATTAGCTACTTATATTTAGGTAATATTCAATTTGGAATGAATTTAAAATACTTAATCCATAAGTATTAACATATAATATTTATAAAAATATGCGTTTCTTTAAAATACAAATCCAAAAGAATATTACTTTAAAATGTCGAAATTAGCTCACAGATTATATATTTTTACGTTATCAGCAATAACAATTATTGTCTTTTTACTACTCGCTTTTTATGGGGCAAATTACTATTTTACCGATATTCAAGAACGTTTTTTTCATACTCAAAACGACTTGCTAAAACCAAGCGGATTTATTGGTCATGGACTTGGGATTATAGGATCGAGCCTAATTGTAATTGGAGTTTTTGGATACATGGCACGAAAAAGAATGCGAATGTTTTTACGGCTTGGAGTATTAAAATATTGGTTAGAATTTCATATTTTCCTTTGTACACTGGGACCGATTTTAATCTTATTTCACACTGCATTTAAATTTGGAGGAATTGTTTCTGTAAGTTTTTGGAGTATGATTATTGTAGTTGTAAGTGGTGTTATTGGGAGGTTTATTTACATCCAAATTCCACGTACTATTGAAGGTCGCGAAATGAGTTTAAATGAGTTAAGCAATATGAAAATTAATTTCTATGCTGAACTTGAAAAAAAATATAGAATAGACACTGAAATTTTAGATTGGTTAAATATATCTATTCTCGACCAATCGTATTTACATAAAGGAAATTTACTTGTAAAGATTTTTAACAGAATAAAATTCGAGAACAGAGTTTTAAAGCAATTGAAGCAGAAGTTAAAAACCCAAGATATTTCAAGAAATAATATTAGCAAAATTAGTAGAATTGTTAAGCGCGAAATAATTCTAGCACGAAGAATAGCTTGGCTCTCAACTATGCAAAATTATTTACGGTATTGGCACGTAGCACACCTGCCGTTTGCATTAATAATGTTGGTAATAATGATAGTACATGTTGTTGTTGCAGCAGTTTTTGGTTATAAATGGATTTTCTGATTATGGAATTATTAATTGAAAAAATAGTTATTTATGGCAGCGTTGGAATATTACTACTTGTTGTATTTTTCATTTATATCCGCAAACTGAAAAAAGAATCGAAAATTGTTGATGAAAAAATAAAGATTGCCAAAGAGTTTGGTCTGCACGAGCCGGTTTCGTTGCATCCAGTTGTCGATGTTAACTCGTGTATTAAAAGTGGTGCTTGTATTCGTGCTTGTCCAGAACATGATATTTTGGGAATTAGAAACGGAAAAGCAACAATTATAAATGCCAGCCGGTGTGTGGGACACGGCGCTTGTTTTCATGCCTGCCCCACCGAAGCAATTTCGTTACACATTGGAACTGAAAAGCGTGGTGTTGATTTGCCACATGTTAATCAATTTTTCGAATCGAACGTTAATGGAATTTTTATTGCCGGCGAAATGGGTGGAATGGGATTAATAAAAAATGCTGTGGAACAGGGTAAACAAGCTGTAAACAATATTTCTAAAGGGCTGAATTCAAACCACAAATTAGAGTACGATTTAATAATTGTAGGTGCTGGCCCAGCCGGAATATCAGCGACGTTAGAGGCGAAAAGACTCAATATTAAAACTCTAACATTAGAACAGGATTCGTTGGGAGGAACAGTTTACACATTTCCAAGAGCAAAAATAGTTATGACTTCTGCCATGGATTTGCCTTTGCACGGAAAAGTAAAATTGTATGAAACCAGCAAATTAGAATTATTGAGTCTTTGGGAAAATGTAATTTCCAAAAATAAAATTCAAATTCACGAGCATAAAAAAGTTGAATCAATTTCTCCTCAAAACAATGGATTTAAAGTGGTTATAAAAGATGGTACTAAATATACTTCGCAGCGTGTTTTATTGGCAATTGGCAGACGAGGAACACCACAAAAATTAAATATTGCCGGAGAAGATTTACCTAAAGTAGCATACCGATTACTGGAGCCTGAATTGATTGAAAACAAAAATATTGTTGTGGTTGGTGGAGGCGATTCTGCAATTGAATCAGCTCTTCTTTTAGCTGATCAAAACAGGGTAACTCTCTCCTATCGCAAAGAGATATTTTCGCGATTAAAGCCCCGAAATAGTAAAAATATTCAGGCTGCAATTTCAGCAAAAAAAATCAATGTTATACTAAATTCTAATTTGAGATTAATAGAAAAAGAATCGATTAAAATAGTAGTTAATGGCGAGGTAAAAGAGTTGGAGATTGAAAACGATTTGGTATATATTTTTGCAGGTGGCGAATTACCATCTCAATTCCTTAAAAATGCAGGGGTTGCCATTACCCAAAAATTTGGAGAAGCACTTTTAAAACACGAAAAGAGGAGATACTAACATCTGCTTTATAAAATGAAACAACTGATTAAAAATACTATTTTTATTACTATTCTGACTTTATTTGGAAGTGCAGCATTTGCTCAGCTATCTCCGGGCGAATTAACAAATGCTCATGCCAATTTAGAGGGATTAAAAAATTGCACCAAGTGTCATGTTTTAGGTGAGAAAGAGACAACTTCGAAGTGTTTAGAATGCCATACAGAAATTAATCAACTAATAAATAATGATCGGGGATATCACTCTTCTTCAGAGGTAAAAGGTAAGAAATGTGCCGAATGTCATGGAGAACATTTTGGACGCAATTTTAAAATTGTAAAATTTGATAAAAACTCGTTTAAACACGATTTAACAGGATATAATTTGGAAGGAATTCATGCAGAAACTAATTGTACAGATTGCCATAAAAAAGAGCTTGTAATAAATAATATTTCGCAGAAAAAAGGAGCAACGTATTTGGGCTTAGAAACAGACTGTTATTCGTGCCATGCCGATTATCATCAAAATACACTTTCGAATAACTGTTTAACTT
>DAOVTY010000281.1 GCA_030632865.1 Bacteroidota bacterium | reverse complement strand
TAATACTTCTTTTAATTGCCAGTGGAATGCAGCCACTCCCTGTTCCAATATCTAAAATTTGTGGAGCATCTAATCTGTTTGTATCAATTATCCAGGTTACAAGTTCCTCTGTTTCGGGGCGTGGAATTAATACAGAAGGGTTTACCATTAACTTTAAATCCATAAACTCAGTTTCGCCCAAAATATACTGAATGGGTTCGAACTGTTTTAATCGAGAAACCATTTTTTTAATTTCACGAAATTCAGACTCCCTAACTGGTTCATTCTTATTTATAATTTGAGCTGTGTAATTCCAACCGCAAATTGTTTCGAGTAGTATCCGAATAAAACCCGTTACTTCAGATTCGGGATACAGTTCTGCTAATTCTTTTTTGATATGTTGAATAGTCGATTGCATTGTCTATTTTTGACCTCAACAAAGATAATTTTTCCTGACAAATGAATACAAACGAAAAAATGATGACCCGCTCGCTGGAATTGGCAAATTTAGGAGCCGGCAATGTATCGCCAAATCCGATGGTGGGATGTGTAATTGTCTATCGAGGAGAAATTATTGGGGAAGGTTATCATCGGAAATATGGCGAAGCACACGCCGAAGTAAATGCAATAAACTCTGTTGCAAACACGGCACTTTTAAAAGAGAGCACACTCTTTGTAACTTTAGAACCCTGTGCACATTTTGGACTAACACCACCATGTTCCGATTTAATTGTTGAGAAACAGATACCAAAAGTTGTTATTGGCACAATCGATCCTTTTGCCGAAGTTGCAGGTAAAGGAATTGAGAAAATGAGAAACGCCGGAATTGAAGTTAAAGTTGGTATTTTGGAAACGGAGTGCCGCGAACTTAACAAACGCTTTTTTACTTTTCATGAAAAAAAACGCCCTTATATAATTTTAAAGTGGGCACAAACAATTGATGGTTTTATTGATAGAAACCGTACAGAAAAAGAGTTTGGCGAGCCAACCTGGATTACAGGAAATGAATCTCTTCTCCGGGTTCATAAAATGCGTGCCGAAGAAGATGCAATTATGGTAGGTACAAAAACAGCAGAAAAAGATAATCCATCGTTAACAGTTCGCCACTGTGCAGGAAGCAATCCTATTAGAATTGTTATCGACAATAATTTACGATTATCAAAAAATCTAAATTTATTTGACAACTCTGCCAACACTATTGTTTTTAATTCAATAAAAAATAAAGAAATTGAAAACATCTTATTTGTAAAAATTGATTTTAGGGCAGATATAATCCCGCAAATTTTAGAAACACTTTACAATCGAAAATTATTATCTGTAATTATTGTAGGTGGAAAACAACTTCTGGAAAGCTTTATTAAAACAAATTTTTGGGACGAAGTGCATCAGTTTATTGGAGATAAAAAATTCAACAATGGAATAAAAGCACCGCAAGTTTCAGGGAAAATCGTTGCTTCAGAAATTTTGGGGTCAGACAAATTATTTGTTCACAAAAATCAAACTTAGCTACAACACCACGTTCGGACCACCCGGCATTATTTTAATTTTTAAAACATGCTCGACATATTGAAAATAATAAAATAATTTTTGATTTAAATCAAACCCATACTCTTGGTTAGGATCGTAACCAACTATAGATTCAAAAAATTTATTTTGAGTATTCCCAGATTTATTATTCCAAACCGAAACATATTGTTTATTCCAATTTTCGTAATATTCGAGACTCCGAGATTTTGCCGGACCATTTTGCAATAAGTACCAACTTTCAAATCGTGCGTCGAAAGTTTCCATATCATATTCCAAGTTATCTTCTTCGATTGCTTTGCCATCTTTACTTTTATCATTCATCGCTCCTTTTTGTGTAGAGCAAGCAATTGCAAAAAGTATAATTACTGATAATATTAAAAATTTCTTCATGCTATTTTATACACCTTTAATTAAAGTAACTAATTTTGGGTGATGATTGTTTTCAACGTCAAAAATATATTAAAATGAGCAATTAAAATTGTTTTGTTTATGTATAATTATACAGCTATTTTTGGTCACTTAAATTATAGATATGAGTAATCCTGAAAAACGAATTGTAGAATTTATAAAAGAGCACCATGTTTTAACGTTGGCAACTTGTTTAGAGAATTATGCATGGTGCGCCAACTGTTTCTATATTTATTTGGAGCACGAGAACTGTTTTGTATTTACCTCTGACGACAAAACGAAACATGTACAAGATGTTTTAGCAAACGCAAATGTTGCCGGAAGTGTTGTTTTAGAAACTAATACGGTTGGTAAAATTCAGGGAATTCAGTTTAATGGGGTTATGGAAAAGCCAGAAAAATCTCTAGCTTCGATAGCAAAAAAAGCATACTTAAAAAGATTTCCGTTTGCTGTGTTGATGAAAACTTCATTATGGACAGTTAAACTAAATCATATTAAAATGACAGATAACCGACTTGGTTTTGGGAAAAAACTTATTTGGAAAAAAGAATTGTAACGAATATTCAGTCGCATAAAATTACGCCTCTGCTTCGCTAGTCCACCAAGGGTATACTTTTAAGAAGAAACATAATCGCAGGTATAACATCATTTTAAGTGTAAAAAATCTGTCAAATTTCAGTTTTTAATTTCCTATTGTAAAGTTTTTCATATCTTAGTGGCACGAATTTTTAAATTAGTAACACTATGTCGGTTTCCAGATTTGGAGTTTCGTTAGATGAAGAGCTTTTAAAAGCTTTAGATGTATTTGTTTCTGAGAATGCATTTGCAAATCGTTCGCAAGCAATTCGCCACCTAATTGAAAAAAATATGGTGGAGGAAAAATGGAAATGCAATAATATTGTAGCTGGTGCAATCGTTTTGGTTTTTAATAATAAAAAGAAAGAGATTCTTAAAAAATCATCCGAAATTCAATTTGAATATTGCGATGTAGTTTTATCCACTCAAGGTTTTTATCTTTCAGAAGTAAGTTTTATGCAAATTGTTGCAGTAAAAGGTCCATCAATTAAACTAACAGAAATTTCTGATAAATTAATTGGTATAAAAGGCATTCAGCATGGGAAGTTGGTAATGAGTAAAGCAGAATGATTTTTTTTGCTCTTTGAGTAACACAAAATAAATTAAACGTAACACGATAATTGTATTATGAGTATTTTTTCAAACCTAAAATTAACTTTAATCCTACTTCTATTTTTACCTCTTTTATCGATATCTCAAATGAATTTTTCGACGGACACTATTAAAATTGATGAAGTTGTGGTAACTGGGACACACGTAAAAGTAAGTCGTAACAGTGTGCCAATGGCAGTTTCGGTGGTTAATAGGGCACAAATAGAAGAGTCGGACGAATCGGCAATTTTACCCATTTTAAATGGTCGTGTACCCGGTCTATTTGTAACCGAACGCGGAGTTACGGGTTTTGGAGTTGCACAAGGTTCTGCCGGGCAAATTTCTATTCGTGGAATTGGCGGTAATCCAACAACAGGAGTTTTAATGCTCATCGATGGGCATCCTCAATATATGGGGATTTTTGGGCATCCGCTTCCCGATTCGTATGTTGCTTCAGATGTTGAACGTGTTGAAGTTATTCGTGGCCCCGCCTCTGTTTTGTATGGTTCGAATGCTATGGGAGGGGTAATTAATATCATCACAAAAAAACAAACGAATGATGGTGTTCATGGAAATGCC
>DAOVTY010000240.1 GCA_030632865.1 Bacteroidota bacterium | reverse complement strand
GGCAATTAAAATTACTCTAACAAGTGAGGATTATGCTGTATATCCTGAAACTGCTAAGTATGGTAACTTTGACCTTCGAAGCGGCAATACTCCAGGAACGGATAATAATAAACTGATTGAAATGGTTAGCGGAATGTTAGACGCTAATTATAGTATAGTTGAAAACCAACAATATTTGGTAACCTATAATTATTACGATGGTAGTTCTGGTGCAACTGCTATTCGTTTAATTAAAACAGGTGGAACTTGGTCTGAAGTCACAGATTAATAATTGTTAATTACATATTAAAAAAAGCCGCATAATGCGGCTTTTTTTATGCCCCATTCACAAACAATTAAGACAAACTACTATTTTATTAAAATGAATTCTTAATTTTGTGGTCTAAATTATTGGGAAACTTTTATTGGGGAAAAATGGAACAAGTACAGATTGATAAAATGTTAGAAGAAAATGGTTTTATTGACGAACCAATTGATAAAAAACTTAATTTGGTTAAAGAAATTAACCGTTTAAAAAAAGAGAAAAATGCCGTAATTCTCAGTCATTTTTATGTTGACGGTGATTTGCAGGATATTGCAGATTATGTGGGCGACAGTCTTGGATTGGCACAGGCAGCAGCAAATACCGATGCCGAAACAATAGTTTTTGTGGGTGTTCATTTTATGGCCGAAACCGCAAAAATTATCAATCCGTCAAAAAAGGTTCTCTTACCCGACTTAAAAGCAGGTTGCTCGCTTGCCAAGTCGGCGCCAGCAGAAAAATTTGCAGCTTTCAAAGCAAAATATCCCGACCATAAAGTTATTACCTATATAAATGCCACGGCAGCTTTAAAAACTATGTCCGACATTGTTTGCACATCGGCAAATGCACAAAAAATTGTTGACAGTTTTCCCAAGGAACAAAAACTTATTTTTGCTCCTGACAAAAATCTCGGTGGTTATATTAATAGTATTACCGGACGCGAAATGGTTTTATGGGACGGTGCTTGTATTGTGCACGAACAATATTCAGTAGAAAAGATAGCAGATTTAATAGACAAACATTCTGATGCAGAATTTATTGCACACCCCGAATGTGAAAAGCCCGTTCTTCTATTGGCTAAACACATCGGTTCAACAACTTCGCTTCTTAATTATGTTCAAAAAAGCGATGCTAAAAAGTTTATTGTAGCAACTGAATCTGGCATTCTTCATCAAATGGTAAAAGTTTGCCCCGATAAAATTTTTATCCCAGCTCCTTCAATCGATTCTACTTGCGGATGCAACGACTGTGAATTTATGAAATTAAACAGTATGCAAAAACTATACAACTGCATGAAATATGAGCAGCCAGAAGTTTTGTTACCCAAAGAAGTAATCGAAAAAGCACAACTTCCAATTCAACAAATGTTGGAAATTTCTAAATAAATGCCACTTTCAAACCTGGAATTAGTTAACGAGTTTGCCAAAGATTACGACAAAAATATTCTGAAAAATATTTGGAATGGACCGCAAATAATTTTTGATGAAACGAGAGAATTTATCTCTTCCGGAAATTTAATTTTAGATTTGGGAATAGGAACTGGCGAAAGTTCAAAAAGATTTCAAGAAGCTAATTGTATAATTACCGGATTAGATGGTTCGCCAAAAATGCTAGCACTTTGCAAAGCCAAAAATATTGGCAAAAAGCTGGTTTTGCAGAATCTGGAAGAAACACCTTTTCCACTAAAAACCGATGCATTCAACGGTATAATTTCTAACGGTGTTTTTCATCTAATAAACCCCATTAAACCAATATTTTCAGAAGCTAAACGCATTTTAAAATCAAAAGGAATTTTTGCTTTTTCGTTTGAGAATAGTGATGATGTTTCCAATTATTGCGAAATTGAAAAAGGTGTTTGGATGATGAAAGCTGAATCTGGTGTTTTTACCTATAAATATTCAGAGCAGTACATTGCGGAGTTACTAAATCAGAACAATTTTACAGTACATAGTCATAAACAGTTCCTGGCGTATGTTGACAATGAACTTCAAAAAGAAACTTTTTTTACAATAATAGTTGCACAGTTAAAATAGAATTATTCAGTTTAAATCCTCCACTAATAACATTGCATCTTTTGCAATAAGTTGAGTTAAAGTTAAAAATATAAAAACAAACAATATCCTATCCTCAATGTCGTAAATACAATAAGATTTTAAGTTTGCTGTAATATTTATTCAATGAATAAATTAACTTTATAATCTTAAATTTTAAACCGAAATATTATGTCAAGACCAGTAACACTTTTTACCGGACAATGGGCCGATCTTCCCATTGAAACAATGTGTCAAAAAGCTCAAGAATTTGGATATGATGGTGTTGAACTTTGTTGCTGGGGCGACCACATGGAAATAGACAAAGCCGACCAAGCTTATTGCGATGATAGATTAGCTCTTCTTGCAAAATACGATTTAAAACTATTTGCAATATCGTCTCATCTTGTTGGGCAATGTGTTGCCGATAATATTGATGAACGCCATAAAAGTATAGTGCCAGATTATATTTGGGGCGATGGCGAACCTGAGGGAGTACGCCAGCGTGCAGCTGCAGAAATGATTAAAACCGCAAAAGTTGCAAAAATGCTTGGGCTCGACACAGTTGTAGGTTTTACCGGAAGTCCAATTTGGCATTTGTTATATTCATTTCCTCCTGTTTCTCCTGAAATGATAGAAAAAGGATATGAAGATTTTGCTAAACGTTGGACTCCTATTTTAGATGAATACCAGAAACTTGGCGTTAAGTTTGCTCTTGAAGTTCATCCAACCGAAATAGCTTTTGATATTCACACCGCACATTTAACTCTGAAAGCTCTTAATAATCATCCGGCATTTGGATTTAATTTCGATCCAAGTCATTTTGGATATCAGCATGTTGATTACGTTAAATTTATCTACGAATTTGCTGATAGAATTTTCCACGTTCACATGAAAGATGCATACTGGAGTGATGTTCCGATGGGAGTTGGAGTTTTTGGTGGCCACATGGAATTTGGAGATAATCGTCGTTATTGGAATTTCCGAAGTCTTGGTCGTGGTAAAATAGATTTCGAAAATATAATAAGAGCACTGAATGATATTGGTTATAACGGACCACTTTCGGTTGAGTGGGAAGACAGCGGAATGAACCGTGAAGCGGGTGCCGAAGAAGCATGTGATTTTGTTCGATATGCTGATTTCGAACCCTCGGATGTTGCTTTCGACGATGCAATGCAGAAAGAGTGAGGGAAGATAGAATTCGGGAGACCGAAGTTGAAAAAAAACTTAGTAATTTAAGATAAAATTCAAATTTGAAAACGCAATGTATTTGAGAAGAACTATTGATGTATTAACTAAAAAATTCTCATCTTAAGAACACTATAATCTTTCTTCTCAAATAATAAAAGCGACAGATTCTATTACTTTGAATATTGCAAAAGGTTCAATTGGACAGACATCCTGAATTCAAAAAATTTATGAGTTATGCAATTCGCTCTTTGGCAGAGGTGGTAACGTGTTTTCACAAGGCAACAAGAAGAGAGTATATTACTAAAACTGAGTTCACATAATTATATGAATATTCATACAATCTTATGAATATGATGATTGCTTTTACAAGAAATATTAAATAATAACATAGGATTTCTGACTCCGGTCTTCAGTTTTTTTCTTTGAACTTCCGGCTTCGGACTTCTAACTTTTCAATTTATGAATAACAGAAGAGATTTTATTAAAACCTCTGCATTGGCAACAGCTGGAGTTGGGATGGCAGCATCGATGCCACTTGCAATGAACTCGTGCATTGGTGCAAACGAAAAACTTGTTTGTGGATTAATTGGAGCCAAAGGAATGGGATTCGCTGATTTGCAAGCTTTTCTCGGTCAAAAAAATACCGAATGTGCAGCAATTGCTGATGTTGACGAAAATGTACTAAACCAACGAATTGCCGATGTCGAAAAAATTCAGGGTACAAAACCTAAAGGGTTTAAAGATTTCAGGCAATTATTGGAAGAACCAGGAATTGATGTAATAATTATCGGAACGCCAGACCACTGGCACACCATTCCGTTTGTTTACGCAGCACAAGAGGGAAAACATATTTACTGCGAAAAACCACTGGCAAACTCAATCGAAGAGATAAATATTATGGAACGTGCAGCCGCCCGCTATGGAACTGTAGCACAAATTGGGCAGTGGCAACGCAGCGATAAACACTGGCAAGACGCCGTTGAATTTGTTCACTCAGGAGCTTTGGGAAAAATACGTACCGTGCGTGCGTGGTCGTATCAAGGCTGGATGAAATCGATTCCTGTAAAACCAGATGGCCCAGTACCGGAAGGTGTTGATTATGATTTTTGGTTGGGACCTGCGAAAGCAAGACCTTTTAATCCAAATCGTTTCCATTTTAATTTCCGCTGGTATTGGGATTATGCAGGAGGAATGATGACAGATTGGGGAGTTCATATTATAGATTATGCACTTTTTGGAATGAAGTCGAAAGCTCCGAAATCGGTTATGTCGATGGGAGGAAAATTTGCTTATCCCGAAGATGGAGCCGAAACTCCGGATACTCAACAGGCGTTGTACGATTTTGGAGATTATACAATGCTATGGGATCACGGAATTGGAATTGATGGTGGTTATTATGGTCGTTCGCATGGAGTTGGTTTTGTGGGTAATAATGGAACTCTTGTTGTAGATAAAGGTGGCTGAAAAGTAATTCTGGAAGGTGGAAAAAATCCAAGAATGGATC
>DAOVTY010000129.1 GCA_030632865.1 Bacteroidota bacterium | reverse complement strand
TATTTTTGAAGGAGATGAGATTATTGTTTCGGAAATGGAGCACCACTCAAATATTGTTCCCTGGCAATTGGCTGCGCAAAGAAAAGGTGCAAAAATTATAAAACTACCTTTTTCCGATAATGGAGTTTTGCAAATAGAGAAACTTCCCGAGCTAATTAATTCAAAAACAAAATTAATTGCAGTTGCCCATGTTTCTAATGTTTTAGGAACTGTAAATCCCATTGCAGAAATAACCAAAATTGCTCGCAATAATAATGTTGTAGTTTTTGTTGACGGAGCTCAGGCAGCACAACATATTTCTATTGATGTTCAAAAATTAGATGTTGACTTTTATGCATTTTCAGCTCATAAAATGTATGGACCAAACGGAGTTGGAATTTTGTATGGCAAAAAAAGTTTGTTAAACGAAATGCCTCCCTACCAAGGAGGTGGAGAAATGATTGCCGAGGTATCGTTTGAAAAAACTACGTTTAACGATTTACCATATAAATTTGAAGCAGGTACTCCAAACATAACAAGCGTAATAGCTTTTGGTGCCGCAATAGATTTTTTAATCGAAGTGGGAATTCCTCAAATTGCAGAGTGGGAACACGAACTTTTAAAATATGCAACCGAAAAATTAAGCGAAATTGAAGGCGTAAAATTTTATGGAGAATCACCATCAAAATCGAGTGTCATTTCATTTAACATCGAAGGAATTCATTCGTACGATTTAGGTATGTTACTCGATAAAATGGGAGTTGCGGTTCGCACCGGACATCATTGTGCCGATACAATAATGCAACATTATAATATTCAGGGAACGGTACGTATTTCTTTTGGAATGTATAACAAAAAAGAAGAGATTGATGCTTTTATTACAGCTTTGAATAAAGTGCTAATGATGTTTTAAAATCAACAAATCCAGCTTTTTCAAACCGGATTTGCTGTAACATTTTCTTACTTACGACTAAATATTTTTTACTTTCTACCCTTAATAATTCATCTCTTTAATTTCGAAATAAGATTGTGGGTGCAAACAAGCCGGACACATTTTTGGTGCAACTGTACCTTCGTGAATAAAACCACAATTACGGCATTTCCACACTACTTTATCGCCACGTTTAAAAACCTTACCCTCTTCCAAATTATCGTATAACGTGCGGAATCGGTTTTCGTGAGCTGCTTCTACTTTTGCAATCATTTTAAAGGCAGCAGCCACTTCGCGAAATCCTTCTTCCTCTGCAACTTTTGCAAATTCAGGATATAATTCTGTCCATTCTTCGTTTTCACCTTCAGCCGAAGCTTTCAGATTTTCCATGGTAGTACCAATTTTACCTGCCGGATAAGTTGCTGTAATTTCAACCATATTTCCTTCTAAAAACTTAAAAAAACGTTTTGCATGTTCTTTTTCGTTTAATGCAGTTTCCGTAAAAATTGCTGCAATCTGTTCCAATCCCTCTTTTTTTGCCTGCTTTGCAAAATAGTCGTAACGCATTCTTGCCTGCGATTCGCCTGCAAATGCCTTTAATAAATTCTGTTCTGTTTTAGTTCCTGCGAGTGTTGCCATATTTGTAATTTTTAAATTAATTCAAGCTATAAAAATAATATATTTTGAGCATAAGATTATGATTGCAAACTAATTTTGAAACTTTCTTAATAAGCACCTTTTTATTATTGTTAGAAGTTAAAAAATTACGACATTTGCACCCGATTAAAATTTAAGTTTATGACGATAGAAGAAATTCAACAAGAGATTGTAGATGAGTTTTCGATGTTTGAAGACTGGATGGATAAATACGGTTATTTAATAGAGTTGGGTAACGATTTAGAAGATCTTGACCCAAAAGACAAAAACGAACAAAATATCATAAAAGGATGCCAGAGCCGGGTTTGGTTACTTGCCGATTTAGTTGATGGGAAGATAATATTTAAAGGAGAAAGCGATGCTGTTATTGTGAAAGGACTTGTTGCACTTTTATTACGAGTTGTAACCGGCAGAACTCCAAAAGAATTACTCGATAACAAACTTCATTTTATAGACGATATTGGATTAAAACAACATTTGTCGCCAACCCGATCAAATGGGTTGGTTGCCATGGTAAAACAAATTAGATTGTACGCTGTTGTTTATAATAGGATTACAGATAAAGGATAGTGAGATGGATAAAAGAATTGACTTAATAATAAATAATCTCAAAGAGGTGTACGACCCTGAGATTCCGGTAAATGTTTACGATTTAGGACTGATATATAATGTTGATGTTGACAATAACAACACTGCGAGTATAGTTATGACACTTACGGCTCCCGGTTGTCCGGTTGCCGATATGTTGGTTGAAGAGATTACCGAGGCTGCAAGATCGGTTGATACAATTGAAACTGTGAATGTTGATTTAACATTTGAACCACCCTGGGAAAAATCGATGATGAGCGAAGAAGCCAGACTGGAGCTGGGTTTTTTTTAAAGAATTAAATGAATAATATATATCATAAAAAGGGTTTTACGTAAAGTAAAACCCTTTTTATATGACCAAAAACTTTGCGTTATTTTCTTAATGCTTAGAAAGTATTTTATGTTTTGCAATAAAATCAGGGTCTATTTCAACACCCAAACCCGGGCCAGACGGAACAGTTACAACTCCTCCTTTACTTTCAAGATTTGACGTAGAACACGTTAATGGAATATTTGTGTTGAATCCTTTAAACTCATGAAACGGACCGGCATTTGGAATTGCTGATACAAAATGCATCATGTACAAATATCCTATTCCTGAACCCGAAATATGCGGAACACACTTCATCCCAAAAGAGTTAGCCATTTGCGCCACTTTCATGGAACGAATCATTCCCCCAAAATAGAACATATCGGGTTGCACAATATCGAGAGCTCGATTGCCAATTAACCATCTAAAATTGTGAATACTTGGTTCCTGCTCTCCTCCGGCAATTGGAATAGTAAGTGCGTCTTTTACCTCTTTTGTCTCTTCATACCAATCAAACGGAGTTGGCTCTTCGTAAAAATCGTAATTATATTCTTCCATTATTCTACCAACTCGAATAGCTTCTTTGGCATCGTAAGAACCGTTAGAATCGGCATAGATTGTCATTTTATCGCCAAATGCCTCTCGAACCATTGGAATCAGTTTTTCAGTACGCCCAGTAGGATAGTCTGCATTTTTGCTCATTCTACCACCTACTTTAAATTTAACTGCTTTTGCCTGAGATTTTTCCACATATTTTATAATTCCTTCCAACGATTTTTCTGCTGACTTTCCTCTATAATTATTAGCTTGATAAACAGCAATTTCCGGATTATGAATTTTGCCGATTAATTCTCCTATCGATTTTCCAGCAATCCTTCCCAGCATATCTAAAATAGCAAATTCGATAGTTGCCAGCGGCACCCACAATGCCAGGTTCTGCAACTTATAATTACTTTTATAAACATAAACCTTTTCAAATAAATCTTCCAAATTACGAGCATCTTTCCCCGGGAAAAATGGTTGCAAACGCTCTGTAAAAATAGGCCAAACCGATTGCAATTGAGCATTATTTCCCACCGAGATTCCTACGGCACCATCGGTTGATCTAACACGGCAAAGAAAATTATTCTCAAATCGCAACAATTCTAATGTTTCTATAATAACCGGATCCGGAAATAACTCCTTTTTAAGCACAGGCTGAGATAGAACTTTATCCAAAATTGAATAATCAACAATTTGTTTGTCGGTAGTGTTTTTACAAGAACTTAAAGTAGCTGCACCAGCAGTTGCAATAGAAGCAGATTTTAAAAAATTACGTCGGTTTAGTTTCATATTGTTTAGTTTTTATACTTTTATAAAGATGCAAGATTTTAATCAAATACCAAAATCAATAAAAGCAAAAGCAAAGTCGCTTGGACTTTTAGAGTGTGTAATTATTCCGGCAGATTCTCTTTATGAAGAGAAAGAACCATTTACTAATTGGCTAAATAATAATATGCACGGCGAGATGAGTTACATGGCACGCAACATCGAAAAACGCCTCGATCCTCGATTATTGCACGAAAATGCAAAAACTATTATTGTAGTTCTTCAAAATTATTTCCCTAAAAATTTACAGCAAGATTCAACTGCTCCAATGCTATCGAAATATGCTTACGGCACCGATTACCATTTTGTAATGAAAGATAAATTGAAGGAGCTACTTAAATTTATTCAGCAAGAATTTCCAAATTGCAAAGGGCGGCCATTTGTAGATTCGGCACCTATTTTAGAACGTGCCTGGGCAAAAAAAGCAGGACTTGGCTGGATTGGTAAAAACAGCAATTTAATTTCTGTCGAACATGGTAGTTTCTTTTTTATTGGAGAACTAATTTTAGATATTGAACTGCCTTTCGACGATATAAAATTGGTGCACGATCATTGCGGCAATTGTACACGATGTATTGATGCCTGCCCAACAAAAGCAATTGTTGCCAGCCGGATTGTGGATGCTAAAAAATGTATTTCGTACCAAACAATAGAATTGAGAGGCGATTTAGATGAGTCTTTAAAAGGGAAATTTGAAAATCGTGTTTTTGGTTGTGATATTTGCCAGGATGTTTGCCCCTGGAATTTAAAATCTAAACCTCACAATGAGTCCAATTTCAAACCTCATCAAAAACTTTTGCAGCTTAAAAAAGAAGATTGGCATGCAATAGAAAAACCTTTGTTTAATGAGTTGTTCAAAAACTCGGCAGTTAAACGAACCGGATTTAAAGGCTTGAAACGGAATTTGGAATTTATTAGAACTTTTATGAAATAAAAGCTTTTAAACTATTGTCCAAAAAGCAATCCCCTTTTTATAAAAAAAACGACCCACCCCGACTGGCTTAAAGACAGTTACAAGAATATTACCGGGGAGGGGGGGCATTTTGAATTACCAATATTTATTCATACATTAGCCCTTGAAATTTAAAAAAAGAAACCCCCTGTCTACTTAACCCTAAACAGGAAAACAAACATAATAATGATACAATTAACCCTATTGGCAAAAATAAATTCATTGAGTAAGCCTCTCCGGAAACAGCCACACTCATTACTTTGTTCCCGACCCGGAGAGGCAGGCAGTTCTGAAAAACAACCCATACAAAACTACCATTCGGGAAGCACTTTTGCAAATTAGCAATTGTTAAAGTTGGGTGTTAATCGCTAAATATGATAGACCATAAATATAAACACAAAATGAAATTATTAAAAAAATATTTTTTGACATTACTTATTTTAAGTACCGTTTTCAACAGTTGTAATAAAGAAGATGACTTTATTCAGAAGCCACTATTAACAAAAAGTTTAAAAACTTTTAAAAATGCGTTTCCAACTGAATTTAATTTATTAAACTGGAACTCGTACAAAGAAAATATTAACTTATCAAAAGTCGATAATAAAATTCCTGACATAACTTTTAATTTAATTGAGAGTATAGATGGTAATTCATATTATGTTGAATTTGAGGGAAAAGGATTTTATATTCTTTATTCTAAAATAAATAAAGAGATAAACATTTTTAAAGTAAATGACCCTTCAAAATATGTGATTATGCCTTATGATGAAATAACTTTAGTTCCTGATTTGAATTCGGAATTACAAATGATTACTTTAAAAAGCAATTTAGAAGAAAACTACTGGAGGTATTCATTATGTATCGCGGGGTGTACAGGAGTAGCTGTTGCAATTGCTGCAACTGATGGGCCAGCTCCATTAATGGATATTGTTGCAATTGCTTTTCAAATTGACTGCAGTCTGGGCTGTGTTGATACATGGCTGGAATAGGAGAAGTGGGCGAAATATTATTTAAATTTATAAATTATGAATTATAAAAATTTATTTAACAAGAAAAAAAAGATTTTAGGTTTTAATATCAGACCTATAACTCTTATCGTATTATTTGGAGTTCTAATATATTTTATTGTAGTTCCTTTTATTAAATGACATTTGGTATAAAAATTTTATATTATGTCAGATAAGTTTTATGTTAGTACGAGAAATATATTCTTGTACTAACATTTTTTTGGCGCAAAAATTGTTAATGGCAAAATCAAGTTTTAAATTAATAATTAAACAGCATTTATTTAAACTTATTTACCATGGCTCCCCCGCCATGGTTTCTTTTTTCAATAATTAAGTCCAAAGCCAAATTTGAATACAGGATTTTCAGAATCGTAGGGAACATCTTCTTTTTGATTTTTAACTGCCTCCATAGAAGAGGGTAACTCAAAAGGCAGTTTCGCAGTAGGGTTAAAATCGCCAAAAATGATATCAAAAACTGCATCATCGTAGGCTCCAAAATCACATAGTAAACCCACTGCATTTTCTGCAATTTCAGGAATTACTGCAGCTCGGTCGAGATAAATACAGACAACCGTAGGTTTTTGTTCCATTATTTTCAGAATTCGTGAAAGTTCAGGTTGCTTAAAATCCAAAGTTCCCTGATGAAAAAAGCTCTCAATCATATCTCCTGATCTGGGATCCCACGGAGCTTGCAAACGTAGAACAGCAATGTCGGCATCAGCAAGACTATCCACAACAGTAGCATATTTAAAGGCAGTCTCTTTATTAATATTTTCGGTATAAATTTTAATGTTCTTTTTTAACGGCAGTATAAATGTGCTATCAACATTCATTTTGTTTTTCAACAACACAATAGATTTACGCTGAGCCAGTTTGCCTTTTTCAACAAATTCATTTTCCCCAACAATTTTCTCAGCTTTATCTGCATCTACAAACGGATTATCGAACAATCCCATTTTAAATTTTGCCCGAAGTAATCTTTTTACCGATTTATCAATTCGTGCTTCCAAAATCTGTCCCTCTTTAACCAATTCAACCAATTCAGAACTGTTCATATTTCCACCAAATTGATCAACCCCGGCATCAACAACCTTTTTAATGCGTTCCTTAACAGTTAAGTTTTCAACTCCCCAGTTTTTTGCTTCAACAATCTCTTTCCCAAAAATTTTGAATCCCTCAATTATTCCCCAGTCTGTACAAACAATTCCATCGTACTTGTATTCTTTCCTAAGTAATTCTGTAATAATTTCCTTGTTGAAACTCATTCCAACATCTTCGCTAGTTTGGCCAACCGGAACTCCGTAATAAGGCATTATCATTGCTGTTCCTGCTTCAAATGCACCATTAAACGGAATTAAGTGATAATCAAAATTATTCCCCGGATAATCTTGTTCTGCACCATAATGAAAGTGAGCATCTTCGCCATCTTTTTGAGGGCCACCACCCGGCCAGTGTTTTGTCATGCAAGCAACACTTTCTGCTCCAAATTCATCTCCCTGAAAACCATAAATATAAGCGGCAGTTAATTTTTTCGATAGTTGAGCATCTTCACCAAATGTTCCGTTCATTCTTGCCCAGCGTGGTTCTGTAGCCAGATCAGCCATCGGATGAAGCGCAGTTCTTATTCCCACTGCTCGATATTCTTTGTTTGCAATTCGACCAAATTCTGCAACTAATGCTGAGTCGCCGGTAGCCGCCAAACCGATTGGTTCGGGCCATTTTGAAAAATCACTTCCCAATAAATCGTTACCCACAAAATTGGTAATTCCATGTCGCGGATCAGAACTAATAGTTAGTGGAATTCCAAGTCTGGTTTCCGCAGCTAACTTTTGAATTCGGTTGTACCACTCAGCTAAATTTCTCGTACTTGGTATAGTAAAAAGGTTATAATGGGTGATTTTTTTATTTACAATTACATTCCATGAAGAGACAAAATTTAATGCCGCAGGATTTGGTTTCCCTAAAACTTCGCCATTTTTACCCACACCAATTGGAGGATGCCACATCATTCCAACTTTTTCGTTTAGGTTCATTTGTAAAAGCAAATCGGTAATACGATTTTCAATATTCTGCCGCTTGTCTTCATAAACGTCTAGTTCCCCATTTTTATTCAAATCGCGAAATTGATAACCATTATCATTTAAAATCGGCACCTCAGCAAGTTCCTTTTTAGCTTTTGAGTTTAAATTGGCATAATATGCATTAAAAATTAGAAAAGCTAAAACAATTATTATGATTAGTGAAAGAAGAATATAAGCAGTAATTTTAAGAAAACGTTTCATGATTTATGCTTTTAGTTATTTTATGTAAAGTTAGCAACTTTACAAATTACGGCGAAGGTTTCACACAAAATTCAGATGTTTTTTAAGTGGCTATTTTGGGGTTGAACAAAAACATTTACGTTTTAGCCAGTTTTTTTTTGTCTCATAAATTCATAATTATTTAATTACTTATCTTTTTTTCAGAATCAGATGAAAGTTATATTCTGAATATTTATCTTTATAAAAAAACACAGATGAAGAATAAAATTCCTAAGCTGGTGGAAAATGACAAATGGTTAGAACCATTTTCAGATACTATTATCAAACGAATTGAAGAGGCAGATATTAAAGAGAATGAAATTACAGACGGCAAATCTCTTTCAGATTTTGCTAGTGGACATAACTATTTTGGGC
>DAOVTY010000123.1 GCA_030632865.1 Bacteroidota bacterium | reverse complement strand
TATTTCGAGCACGAAGAATTTACAGATATTATTAGCGAGGCAGATATTATTTATATGACACGCGTTCAGAAAGAGAGATTTTCGGATCCGATTGAATATGAAAAAGTAAAAAACGTTTACATTTTGCGAAATTCGATGTTAGACAATACAAAACCAAATCTAAAGGTTTTACATCCTCTGCCACGCGTACACGAAATTCACCCCGATGTTGATACAAATGGCACAGCCTACTATTTCGAACAGGCTTTAAATGGAGTATTCGCACGCGAAGCAATTATAACTCATACTATGAACCTTAAATAATTATGAATATGAAAGACAGTATGCAAAAAAAACTAAAACTGAAAGTTAGTGCCATTAAAGAAGGTACAGTAATTGATCATATTCCTGCAAAAAATTTATTTAAAGTAATTACAATTCTGGGACTCGATAAAATTGAGAATCAAATTACTTTTGGAACAAATTTAGAGAGTAGAAAATTAGGAGGAAAGGCGATTATTAAAGTATCGAATAAGTTTTTTGAAGATAACGAAATAAATAAAATAGCATTAATTGCACCTCATGCCAAACTAAATATTATTAGAGATTACGAAGTTGTTGAAAAACGAATTGTTGAAACACCCGAAATAATTAAAGGGATTGTAAAATGTTTTAACCCAAAATGTATTACCAATAACGAAACAATTACAACTAGTTTCCAAGTTATAGAAAACGAGCCGGTGGCCTTAAAATGTCATTACTGCGAGAGAATCACAACTGAAGAGCAAATTAGAGTACTTTAGTTTAAAGGTGTTTAATTTTGGATGTTTTAAACAGGAATCAGTTTTTAATTTGTTATTGAGTTTTTTCTGTTTTTAGTTCTGCAAATCAATAATTTTAAATTCTGAAAAATATAAATCTATGGAAGCATTTAGCAAAATGTGTTTTGTTTGTAAAAAAAACATAGCAAACAGTACCTATCAATTAAATTCAAAAGTTAATCTTCCGGTTTGCAATTTGTGCAAAGGCACAGACAAAGAGAAAATAACCGAAGACGAGTATCTCGATAGTCTTGCTGACGATTTAGTTTGCGGATGCATTTAACAATGCCGATAAACACCTAATTTTCAAATAATTATATAATTTTAATTTCACGAAATAACACAAAATTTTGATGTTTTTTTACAAGAAAAATATGTTCAATATTTATTAGAAAACTCAGTTGCAAGACTATTAATTTCATCATCTGTAATTTCGCCAGAGCAAATAACTGTACGAAATGCAAATCGAGCTGACTCACCCTTTTTCAAACTCAGATTCATCTCCTCTTTTCCATCAGAAAACACATTCTGCCCCAATGGATTTGCAGCAAAAAGCCCATAACCTCTCGCATGCCAATATGTGGGATAACCCGGATTTTTTTTATTGTCGATTATAATTACGGCAACTTTTTCATCTTTATAATTTCCGTAAAGTTTCATCCATTTAGCACGAGTTCCCCAAACACCTTCTCCAATTTTTCCTTCGCTACTTAAATAATCACCCGAAACTAAATCATTATTTTTCACTTTAATATCAGTAGGATTTCCTTGCAAATCAGTAAGTATTACCGTTCCGTTTGACGGCAATTCCAATTCTCTACTTAACCTTATGGCAAACATTCCTTCTTTCGTATCGTTAAAATGAATTTCCTCTTGTGCAGTTAAAGTACTAATCCAATCTATAATCCGTATATTACCTCTATCGATAAAGCGAAAGCTAATATCCTCTTTAATTTGAGTAATACCTCCTGCAATCCAGTTAGTTTTAACTGTTAATATACCCTCTCCTTCTGAGGATTTTGTGCTAACAACTTCCTGATGCACGATAGTTCCATAATGATCTTTTCTATCTGTAGGAGAAGCCTCAGAATGTCCCCAATAGTCAATGCCATTTACATCTCCATAATTCATCCAAATTCCAACATGGTGCGGATGATCACATCGTTCTGCCGGCGCTTTTTTCATCGGATATTTGCGTGTAATTTCAGTTCCTTCCGAGGTTAAAACCGGCCACAAGCATGGCTTCATAACATTATCAGGGTATATATACGATGTAAAAAGGTCATCACCAAAATATACATCAACACTTTTATTGGCTTCATTATTTTCAACTTTCACCAAATTATTGGGCACTTCACCCAATTTTGATGTTGAACTATTATTGCTCTTTTTACTTCCGCACGAGGCAAAAATAAAAATCAAAACAAATTGAATCAATACACTATATTTCAAATTCATAATTCTTATTTAATTTAATTTTAAATATTTTCTGGAAAAACAAATGGCTTGCGATACTCCTGTCTTGAAATTAAAGCATTTGCTTCGTCATCATTTTTAAATCTCATAATCTCTGGATCGAATTCTAATGTGCGTCCCAGTTGGTAAGCAATATTACCCAAATGCATTACTATAGTTGAGTATACACCTTCTTCAATTTTAGCATTTAACATCGATGGATCGTTGGCTCTGATAGTGTCGATAAAATTTTTGTAATTATCTGCAAGTCCTCCTCCCGACGTTCCTAATTCACGATCTTTCCCCATGTATGTTTGCCACTTATCCACATCTTTTGCCATGTAACCTTTCGATCCATAAAACAGATTACCAACTGTATTAGAGTTACTTATCATATATCCAGAATTGTCAGATTTGGATTCTCCCATCCACACCTCACGATTACTAATCCAATGACGCACCTCAAACTGCAAAATCTTTTTCTTATCACCTTTCCCAGCCTCACTCGGAAACTCAAACATTGCCATTAAAGTATTTGGTGTATTCTGATCATCGTCGAACATCATATGCCCACCCATTGCAGTAATACGGGTAGGCAGCTTAACTCCCAATCCCCAACGCGCAATGTCTAACTCGTGAACGCCCTGATTTCCCATATCACCATTTCCATAATCGAAATTCCAATGCCAATTATAGTGAAAGCGATTTGGATTAAATGGTCGTTTTGGTGCTGGCCCTTGCCAAAGATCATAATCTACTTTAGAAAGATACTTTTTTGTAAATGCTCCTTTCGGATGTGTTGTGCCATCTGGAAGCGGTCCATCCGGATATCGTCCAATAGTATCGCGCCATTTATAGCAAATTCCTTTTGCCAGATAAACTTCTCCCAACTCGCCGGAGTGTAAAAACTCTGCTGCCGATTGCGCCCCTGGATTATTCCTCTGTTCTGCACCATCCTGAACAATTACGTTATATTTTTTTGATGCCTCCAATAGTTTCTGACCTTCGTAAATATTGTAGCTGCATGGTTTTTCAACAGATACATGTTTCCCAGACTGCATTGCCCACACGGCTGCTAATGCATGCCAATGATTTGGTGTTACTACCGAAACAGCGTCAATATCTTTATTTTCATACATCTTGCGCATGTCGCTGTATAAATTGGGTTTCGACAATCCTTTGTCTGTAAAATGCGATTTTACAACCCCCGAGAAAAGATTTTCGTCAACATCGCAAATAGCAGCAACTTCAACATTTTCTAATGCTGAATAATTTTTAATGTGATTTTGCCCCATTCCATGAATACCAATTACACCTATCCTAACTCTATCGTTTGCTCCCTTGATATTGGCACGAAGAATAAGAGGAACACTTATTGCGGCTGCACTTACAGCACTTGCTTTAATAAATTTTCTACGTTTCATATTATCAGTTTAAGTTGATTTTTTTTAATAATGATATCAATATTTATATTCCATTAATATTTCCCACATTGCCATAATATTTTCGGGTGGTACCTCAGCCTGAATATTATGTACAGTATTAAAAACAAAACCTCCACCCGGAGCTAGAGCATCGATATTTTTTTTCACATCGTCTTTTACCTGTTGAACTGTTCCTGTTGGCAAAACATGTTGAGTATCTACACCACCACCCCAAAAAGTAATAGAGTCGCCAAAATCTTTTTTAAGCTGAACAGGTTCCATTCCTGCTGCAGTAACATGAACAGGATTTAGTATATCAACTCCCATTTCAATTAAATCGGGAATTATTGGCCGTACATTTCCACATGAATGAAATATCAGTTTAACATTTGGGGCTTTCTTCTTTATAAAATTGAGTACTCTCTCAAAATGAGGTTTGTAATATTCGTGAAACTGATCGGGACTAATTAACTGTGATTGTTGGGTTCCATAATCATCACCTTCGCCAACAATATCGATAACATCGCCAATTTCATCAAGCAGAGCATCCCAAAATTCTATTTTAAGATCGGCAAGTTTTCCAACTAATTTATCAGAATTCAAAGGCATTAAAAAAGGGTCGAGCATTGCATTTTCCATACCACGCACACGTTGATGCATTTCAAAAAGCCCGGCACAAAATCCTTTTGTCATCACAATTTTATCTTGATTTCGGTATTCAATCGCTTTTTGACGAAGCCCTACAAACCGAAGTTTATCTCTTGGATCAGGCCAATTGTATTTTTCAATAATATTTTCCTTTTCAAAATCAATATTTTCCATTGGGCTTTTAACCAAAGAAAACCAATATCCATTTTTAGGGAAATGGTGTGTAAATCCCCATTCATCTAAATATTCAAAATATTCGCCACAATCTTTTAACTTTGAATATATATCCCAATTATGACTTGTTAATGGGAAAACTCCTCTTGTATCAACATTCAACTTATTTAAAATATCATCGCCCGGAGTAACAATTTGTTGAATTACATCAGACCACACCGGCTCTGTTTCTTCCAATCCCAAATATTTTCGCAGATTCTGATAAGCTGTGTTTGTTATCCCTGTCCAAGTAATACCCGCCAAATCATAAGGAATCCGATCTGGTTCTTCGTGATTTAAAGCTTTAAATATTCTTTCTCTCGAACTCATAAGTTTTTTTATTTTATTTCTCATCCAATGAAACAGGGTTCAATTTTGGTGAAATTATATGGATAACCAACAATCCAACCAAATAACCAAATGCTGCAATAACAAAAGGAAAAACGTATCCATCTGTTCCAGCCTCATTCAATGCAAAACCTATTAACAAAGCGGTTCCCATACCAGCAATAGAACTAACAGTTGTTGAAAAACCGATAACGGAACCTACTATTTTTTTAGGAAATAAATCGGAAGCTACAGTAAAAATATTAGCCGACCACGAATTATGTGCAGCGGCAGCAAGCGCAATCAATCCCACACAAACTGGTAACGAATTACTAAAAGGCACCAGCATAACCGGAAGAACCAAAAGTGCTGTTCCTAGCATTGTAACTTTACGTGAAAAATTGACCGATTTTCCCTTTTTTATAAGAAAAGAAGAAATTGCACCGCCAGTAATTCCACCTCCCCAGGCAACAACATAAATAACCACAAGAGGAAGTGCAAGCCCACTTAATTCAACATCAAACCGCGCATTAAGGAATTTTGCTCCCCAAAAAAGATAAAAATACCATACCGGGTCGGTAAACATTTTACCCAACGCAACAACCCAGGTCTGCTTATATCTAACAAGATTTTTCCAAGGAATACTAACCTTATCAAGTTCCTCTGAGTCATTTTGAATATAATGAAGTTCTGAAGAATTTACAAAACGACTTTCGTTGGGTGATCTAAAAAAAATTAGCCATAATACAAGCCAGGTGCCACTTAAAACCAACGACAACACAAAAATATATTGCCACGACACAAAAAAATAAATAACAACCGGAATAAGTAATGCTGCCAACACTTGTCCGATATTTGAACCACCATTAAATAAACCAACTGCATAAGCTCTCTCTTTGGGAGGAAACCATTCTGCCACCGTTTTAATACTTGCCGGAAAATTGGCGGATTGTCCTATTCCCAGAGTAAGACGTGCAATGGCAAAACCTATCCAACTACGGGCTGCCGCATGCGACAAACTGGCAAAAGCCCAAATTACAACAGCAAGCGATAAACCCCAGCGAGTACCAAGCCGATCGATAACATATCCAATAAATAAAGGGCCAATTGCATAAGTTAATTGAAACGCAAATACCACATATCCATATTCTTGTTCGCTCCATCCAATATCAGCTGAAAGAAAAGGTGCCAGAATTCCGAGAATAACCCTATCGAAATAAACAATGGTGGTAGAATAAAACAAAAGGGCAACAATTACCCATCTAAAATTAGTTTTTTTTGAAATCGACTTAGCTTGATTTGTCATTGATCAGGTTTAGTTTTAGGCTGTTAAATATAATGAAACAAAATTATAATTCAATTAAAAAATACTTTTTACACCAAATTTGCTTTTTATATCGTAGTTTATTTTAAAAAACTATTTTTGTTGACCATATTCAAGAATATATTTTTTACAATTCGAAGAACAATTAAATTATTTAAGAAAATTACTCTTATGGATTTACCTGAAAATTTAAATACCAACTGGAGAAAAGTTGCATCAACAATTTACAGTAAACCAACAGACTCTAGAATTTACGGAACTGTTGATTTAGATGTTACTGATCTTGAAAAATTTATTACAAAGAAACGCAAAGAGGGTACAAAAACAACTATCACTTATATTCTTACTTTAATTTTAGGTCGCGCAATTAGACAACAAGTTCCTGAATTAAATACTTATGTAAAAAGGGGTAAAATTAAACAACGCAAACAAGTAGATGCAACTGTTAGTGTTTTACTTCCCGGCGGACAAATGGGATCTGTTAAAGTAGAAAATGCCGATAAACTAACAATTGCAGAAATGTCTAACAAAATAGGCCAACAAATTGCCCAATCTAGAAAAGGCAATGAAAATGATACGATGCAGTCAAAAACTTTCCTGTCATCAATTCCTTGGCCCTTTCGCAACTGGTTTTTCAAATTATACCGAGTAGTTACAATTCATTGGGGAATAGCATTACCAGGACTTGGATTAGATGCAAACAGTTTTGGTTCATACGTAGTTTCCAATATTGGTAGTGTGGGCTTAGACACGGGTTATGCATCGTTGCTACCCTCTTCAAATATTTCGTTTGTAATGGTTTTAGGCAGTATTATTAAAAAACCTGTAATTATAAACGATAAGATAGAAATACGTAGAATCATGGCTATCTCAGCCACTCTCGACCACCGCGTAGTTGATGGATCACATGGAGGCAGAATGTTTCGGTTAATTAAACATTTAATTAAAAATCCGGAAATATTAGAAACGCCACCTAAATAGGTTTTTCACCTATATTTATTTATTATTATGTTACAAAACATTTTGTAACTTATTTACCGTGTACGAACACGGCAAATGAAAAATTTCTATATATTTGTATTTCTTATTTTGCGGTAAATTACTAATAGGCTTATATACAGAAAATTATCAAATCAGATAAACAAATAACGATTAAAGATATTGCAGAGAAAGCCAATGTTTCTATTGGCACTGTAGATCGTGTTATTCATAACCGTAGTGAAGTAGCTGAATCTACAAGAAAAAAAATCCGTGATATTATCAAGGAACTAAGTTACCAACCAAATATTTTAGCTAGCACACTAGCATCAAAAAAAGCTGCTGTATTTGCAACCTTGCTTCCTCAACCTCCTTCGATTGATGGCTATTGGAACAAGCCATACATAGGTATTAAAAGACGAATTGCAGAGTTAAAACAGTACGGCATTCAAAATCAGCCATTTACTTTTAGCCAAACTAATCCTCAGAGTTTTATAGACGAGGCAGAAAAGATTCTCGAACTCAAACCCGATGGAATAGTGTTAGCACCTTTTTTCAAGAAAGAATCTATTAAATTTATCAATCAATTAAAGTCGAATAACATCCCATTTGTATTTATAGATTCTGAGATTAAAAACGAAGGACAACTTAGTTATATTGGTCAAGATTCGTATCAAAGTGGATTAGTGTCAGGTAAATTACTAGACTTAATTCTTCCGGAAGGGAATATTCTCATAATTCATTTTGCTAAAGAGATGGATAACCAAAACCATCTTGTACTGCGCGAAAAAGGGTTTTACAATTGGTACATTAATAATAAGGTTGATAAACACCAACTTTTTACGACAGAAATTACGGAAACCAAAAATGAAGGTTGGATGACAACGATTAAGAATAAAATTGAAGAGAAAAACATTAAGGGAATTTTTGTCACAAACTCTAAAGTTTTTAATGTTGGTCGTTTAATAGAGAAATACGCATTAAAAGGAATTCAGGTAATTGGGCACGACCTTTTAAAAGAGAATGTTGAATTTTTAAATAAGGATATCGTTCAATTCTTAATTTGTCAGCGCCCGGAAGAGCAAGGGTACAACGCTATAAATAAATTATTCAGGTACGTTGTTCAAAAAGGAATAATAGCTACCGAAAGGTACACATCAATAGATATAGTTACAAAAGAAAATGTAGGATATTACAAAGAATTTAAATAATATAAAATATGAAACCAACATCATTTAACGACCTAAAAGGAAAAGTTTGTGTTATAACAGGAGGAGCTGGCGTATTGGGAAGCACCATGGTACAAGCCATGGCATCAGTAGGAACTAAAATTGCCATTGCCGATATTAACAAAAAAGTAGCTGATAAAGTAGCAGCAGAAATTGCAGCAGAATATGGTGCACAGGTTATTGGAATTGAAGCAAATGTTTTAGATAAAGCATCTCTGGAAATTGCAAAAGCTGAAATAAACGAAAAATTTGGAGACATAGACATTCTTATTAATGGTGCAGGCGGAAACAGCCCGAAAGCAACAACAAATGTTGAACAAATGACTGAGGAAAACATGGATAAACTAGAAGATACTTTCTATGGTTTAGAAATGGAAGGATTCGATATGGT
>DAOVTY010000168.1 GCA_030632865.1 Bacteroidota bacterium | reverse complement strand
TAATTTATTCCCGGCCAGGTTCCATCTTCTTTTAATGTTTCTAACAACGACGCAACTCGCGAGTCGTCAACAGACGATTTCATAAGTTCTGTAACAACTCGTTCTTTAATTTTTTTAATATCGGATTGTCCAGCGCAAAAGCCAGAGAAAGCAACTACGAATGTTATAATAAGTGATAAATATAAAAGCTTCTTCATATTAATTATTGTTAATTGTTTCAATTAATTTTATGAAACTAAAAACGTTTTTAGTTTCCAGAAAGTCTTACTTTAATTTTTGTTTTATCATCGTTTAAAGTCCATACAGGAATACGAATTTCCAACCGTTTTAATCCTTCAATTTGGCGATCAATTTTCAAAGGAGCCGGATAAAGCGATACAATTGAAATGTCGAAATCAGGATGAGAAAGATTTTCCAACTTTAGTACTTTGCCATCCTGTTTCAGAATTGCTCCCCCATCAATAATTTCCACTTCGGCAGTAGTCATTAATTGCCAGGTAATTAATTTTGTTTTTTCAGAAACTTCAATATTATCTTCAATAACAATAGAAGTTGGACTCTCTTTCACAAATTTTCTGGAAGCACTGGAAACCAAATCTCCCAAAGTTGCAGACATATCAAAAGTTGCTTCCGGAATATCTCCGTCTTTAAAACCTGACAAAGTAACAAGCCCCTCAGTTTTGTGCAACTCATCGTTAATTGTAATCGTACTATGCCCATAATTATTTTTTGTAAGTAAAGTCCAGCGATCACAATCCTGACACCGACCCCAAAGATCGAATCCTGCTTGTTCCAAAGTATGATAATTTTGATTGCCCGGATCGATTACCCACCGAACACCGTTCAATTCGAAGATAAAAGAACCGCCATCCATGTTTCCATGATTAACCATTCCGCGACCACCTTTTCCACCAAAATAATAATTATGAGGATCGTTTTCGCCACCGGCAAACACTACAACAGGGTTTGAACCTTCACCTTTCCATGCAGTTGGAACTTTAATTTCTCCCTTTTCTTCATATTGAGAAAGCCAGACCATTCCGGCACCAGCCAAACGCGAAAGTTTTCCCATTTCTTCAGCAGGCATTAAAAATCGTTCTTTTTCAAAAAAAGTTTTATTACCAGTTTTTGTGGCAAACCAAGCTAAAGCAAGGTCACCACTTTCACCACGTTTATCCCCACAATCAGCAAAGTTAAAATACCAACCAGAGGGTGTATTCATTAATGATCTAAACACTGCACTTTCAACAAAAGAAGGATATTTTAAATGGCCAAAATCGTGACCAAATGCACTTTCCAACATAGTAGCGGTTACTACAGAAAAACGTGTTCCGTAACTCCAATAAGTAGATCCTTCGGGATAAACACCGTCTGGACCATATTCCGCCAACGAATGAGGAAGCCCGTCTAATGCACGCCAAATTGTTTTTGATGCGAGTTCCGGATCAACCTCGGCAATTGCTATGGAGGCGGCAATCATTCCTCCGTTGCAAACCTGATTCCAATTATTAGTTCCGTACGCCCAACCAGGATTTTTCCCACTTTCTGGCCAACTCGGTTTTATACCCTTTTCTATTAAAGCATTTTTTGCCAATTTTATGGTAGATTTTGGCAATTTACCTGCGGTCCAATCCAGTGCAAAAGCAACTGCCATTGCCATTTCTGCAACATCTAAAAAGTGCGATGGATTCCAATCTTCAAAATTACAAACAGCTACAACTTCATCGTTAATTCGTTGAAGAACTTTTGCATCTTTTTCCATTCGATAAACAAATCCTAACATATTTATTCGCCAAAGCATTTCGCGCGAAACACCCAACATTCTTTTTCCTTCAAGTTTTCTTTCCAATAAAGGCTTCTTATACACTTCATCGGCATTTAGTTTTATTGCCTTGTACATGTTTTGAATAAGTGCATCGGTCTTTAATTTCTTTTTAAGGTTTTTTTCTATTGCTGAATTAAAAACCAAACGGGGTTGCGATTTGCGTAAATTCTTTTTTAAATACTGCACCGACATAGGATTGTCGAGCATTGGAATTTCCTTTTCTTGAGATTTTGCCGAGAATAGAAGTGACCAACAAAATAGAGTAATTAAGAAGCTAATTTTTGTTTTCATTTAGTAGGTTTTTAAATTTTAAATTTAAGTTTTTATTCGAAATAATTCAATTTTTATTTCAAAACTTAAATATTAAAAGTTAAAAATATGTTTACTAAAATAGCTTTTGATTTCTACATCGTAGAAATATTATATTACACACAATTTACCTCGCGCTCTAGCTCCACTCCAAACTTCTTGAAAACCGACTTTTTTATTTTTTCTGAAAGGTTGTAAATCTCTATTCCTGTTGCATTGCCAAAATTAACAATTACAAGAGCTTGTTTTTCGTGAACTCCCAAATCGCCTTCTCGGAAACCTTTCCAACCAGCTTTTTCGATTAACCAACCTGCAGCCAATTTAACTTTCCCCTCGTCTGCTTTAAAATTGGGCATTTCTTTATATTCGGTTTCTATATTTTCGGCAGTGGCAACATCAACAACCAGATTTTTAAAAAAGCTACCTGCGCTGCCAATAGCATTAACGTCAGGCAGTTTTTCTGTACGAATATTAATTACTGCCTGCCGAATATTTTGAAGATTAATTTCGCCATGCTCCGTTACTTTCTGTTCTAGCTTTTTATAGTTTAGATTAAACTCTGGAAACTTTTCTAGCCGAAATACCACAGACAGAATAATAAATTGGTTTTTTAGTTTGCTTTTAAATGTGCTGTTCCGATACGAGAATTGACACTCTTCGTTCGAATACTCCACAAAACGCTGATTATATAAATCGTATCCTTTTACTTTGGTTACAACATTAGCCACCTCTTGTCCGTAGGCACCAATATTTTGCACAGGAGCTGCTCCCACCGCACCCGGAATAAATGAAAGATTCTCTATCCCTCCAAGCTCTGTATCTACACAGTATTGAACAAATTCGTCCCAATTTTCGCCCGCACCAACTTCCATCCACATATTTTGCCGGTCTTCTTTAACAAGTTGCACCCCCCTAATATTTGGGTGAATAACTAATCCATTATAATCTTTAATAAACAAAATATTGCTACCCTCGCCCAACATCATAATGTTCTCATCTTTCCAGGTTTTGTTCGATTGCAGAAAAATTTCTATTTCTTCTAACTCGGTAAATTCAAAAAAGTATTTTGCATTTGCTTTTACCCTAAAAGTGTTATGCGGCAGCAACGAATAATTTTCAATAAAACGGATCATAGATTGATTTTTTACAAAGATAAAAGAAGATAATAATCTTAGCTAAATTATTATTTATGAATTCAAAATAGTTGCTTTTATATATTAATATCAAATTCAAAATATTAATTAATTCGCTTTTACAAATCAACCATTTCATTATATTAGCAAAAATAACATGGCCTTTAGTTGGGTTATAACACGTTAGGCACAACCAAAAGCATTGCAATACAATCAACAGCTATGAAATATATTATAATAATTGTTTTCTTATTAATTCTTATTAAAACAAATGTCTTAAGTCAAACTGAAAATACTCATTCTCAAGATTCAATTTCAATCACATATATTGCAAATGCAGGATTCTTAATTGAAATGAATGGTAAAAAAATAGTATTTGACAGCTTTTTCAAGGAAGGTTTTGACAAATTTGATTATCCAGACTCAAATTTGATTTTTCAAATGAAAAACAATCTTCCTCCTTTTAATAATATTGACTATATATTTGTTTCACATTATCATGCAGATCATGTTGAACCATCTTTATTGATAGAACATTTGTCTAATAATTCAAATACGAAATTATTTTGCCCAAATCAAGTTGAAAATATCTTACAAAAAGATTCTTCTAAATATCGGATTATCAAAGAACAAATAATAACGATGAATCCTGACACAAACTCATATGAGAAAATTAAGTTTGATGATATTACCGTAACCGCCTGTAGATTATGGCATGGAAAAAAGGAAAATAATGATATTGAAAATATTGGGTTCATTCTAGAAATTAAGAATAAATGTATATTCCATTCAGGTGATGCTACATTGGCTGATTTCGATGGACTTAATGGATATTTAGCAGAATGTAAAATTGACATTGCTATTTTGCATAATAGTTTCGCTAGTATTGAACTGCTGAACAAAACAGATAGTTTGATTAATGCTGACAACTATATTTTCATGCATCTTACGAAGGATTTTGCAAATATGTTTTATACGTTTTTCACTAAAAATCCGGATTCAATTAATAATCCATATATTTTTATGGAAGCAATGGAAAAGAAGACTTACTTTTTTAATTACAAATAGAAATGTACTTAGTATGTGCATTAAGTAATGCGGGGAAAGTGCTAAATTTGAACGAAATATAAATTAATAAACGGCTTCACTTAGTGGGTATAGAACACCAAAGAAGATGTTTAAAATGTAGCTTAAAAAAAACTTTAACCTAAAACCTAATATTAGGACTAGACATTAAGAAAAACGAAAAATGACAGAATTAGAATTAATAATAGACCTTCATAAAAACTCTGAAAGACAAGGACCAGGAAGCGAAGAAGAGACGATGAAAGCTATTGAGCTTATGAATTTAGCGAATGACAGGAATTTTAAAATTGCCGACATTGGGTGTGGTTCAGGCGGTCAGACAGTTACACTTGCAAAAAATATTAACGGACAAATAACAGCGATTGATTTATTTCCTGAATTTTTAGACGAATTAAATAATAAATCCGAAAATTTAGGACTGAAAGAAAGAATAAAGACACTTGAAAAATCAATGGACGACTTACCATTTAACAATGCGGAATTTGATATTATTTGGGCTGAAGGAGCGATTTACAATATTGGTTTTGAAAATGGCATAAAAAAATGGAAAAACTATTTAAAGAACGGCGGTTATTTGGCTGTCAGTGAAATCAGTTGGATAACTAATTCTCGACCAAAAGAAATAGAAAATTTTTGGACGCAGGAATACTCAGAAATTGATATAGCTTCAAACAAAATCAAAATTTTAGAAGATAATGGGTACACACTTGTAGGTTATTTCTATTTAACCCAAAATAGTTGGATTGAAAACTACTATAAACCAATGGAAGCAAGATTTGAAACTTTTCTTGAACGAAACAATAATTCTAAACTTGCGAAAAAAGTTGTTAAAGAAAACAAAGCTGAAATAGAATTGTACCAAAAATATAAAGATTATTACAGCTATGGATTTTATATAGCTAAAAAAATTGACGCTGTTAGCTAAGCTTGCGATAGCAATTACTTTAGCCAGTCTAAAAATAAATAATAGATATAAAAGCAACTATATAAGTTAATCTTGCATCTTGTTAATAATGGTTTTTTACAACTGTCTAATTTAAAAGTTACATTAGATTGAATAATTTTCGTAAAGGAAATTAAACAATAGTTGATAGTTTGCACATCAAATTGATAAATGTATTTCTAATACAATAATGAACAAAATTACACTAAACAACTTTTATGAGAAATATTTTAAAGATGAAGAATTTTATCCTTGTAATTTTCATTGTAAGTTGTGTAAGTTGTAAAAAGGATTTAGTACAACCAATAGCAGAACTAAATGGAATTTATACTGGAATTTTTACAGTAGAATATTCTGAAGACCCAATATTTTATGATGAGAATATTCTTTCAAATGATGTAACAATTGTATTTGAGGATAGTATTTATTCTTGTTCAAATGGAGAGAATTATATTCCGGCTGGTGGGAGTGGAAAATATGAATTAATTGGGAAAAAGATTAGTTTTAATGATGAGAATGGATGGTTCGGAAATTTTGATGAGAATTTAATTCTAAATGGTGTGTATGAAATTCAGAATAACAATTCAACCATTGTAATTTCAGCACATAATGGAATTGGATATTACGAGTATAAATTAATAAAACAATAAAAAACTACTTCTAATAAAACCGAAAGACAATACACTTACACTAAGGCTTTTTACAACACAAAATTAGCAGTAAATTAAAAGAGTTGAGTTTCGAAAACCCACATTACAAAAAGCGAAACGGCAATTCCACAAAACAAATATAAATAGTAAAATAAAGAAAATATGAACCAAATAAATATTCAATACTATAAAACAAAAATAGGAGAACTAATTTTAGGATCTTTTGAAGAAAAACTGTGTTTACTTGATTATAGATATAGACGAATGCGTTCAACAGTTGACAATAGAATAAAAAAAGGATTAAATGCAGAATTTGTTGAGAACGATGATGAAATATTACAAAAGACTCGAATACAAATTGATGAATTTTTGAATGGAGAAAGAAAAGATTTTGATATCCCAATACAAACTGTAGGAACAGATTTCCAGAAAACTGTTTGGAGTGCTCTAATGAAACTTAAATATGGAGAAATTGCTACATATTTAGATTTGGCGAAAAGCATTAATAACGAAAAAGCTGTTAGAGCAGTAGCATCAGCAAATGGTGCAAATTCAATAGCTTTAATTATTCCTTGCCATAGAATTATAGGAAGTAATGGCAAATTAGTTGGTTATGCTGGAGGTTTACCTGCAAAAAAAAGATTGTTAAACATAGAAAAAGAGAATTCTATTTTGACAAATGATAAAAATATTTTATTACTACAGTTTAAAGATTCTAAATAAACCATTATTATTTATTAATCAAATAATTTTTTATCGTGTTTAGGGAAAAATATTCCGGCATCAATTCTAATTCTGTCAAGAGTTTCCATAAGATCGATACTCATTTGCCAGCTCATTTTATCGCTTTCAATTTTACCATCATCTATACATTCCATTATATGTTTAGCTTCATGTTGGTACCCCATTCCTTCAATAGTTTGCGGCTTATGCGTTTGTGGTTCTTCTCCATTTTTAACAACTGTTATAATTGTTGACACATGCCATTTCGGATTTAAAACCATATACCCATTTTCGCACCAATACTCTGTTTGCGTTGGTGAATACGAAGAAAAACTGGAAACTAAATTTGCCATTTCACCACCCTTATATTTGAAAATGATACTAATACTCTC
>DAOVTY010000237.1 GCA_030632865.1 Bacteroidota bacterium | reverse complement strand
TTTTCAATAGTTTGCTTAATCAAAACATTACCAACTTCGGCGGTTGCTGGCGATGCATAATTTTGCAAATATTCTTTAAAAGAAGACAATGCATTTGGCGCACAATGCAACTTTATATCGCCTGGTTTTGCCAAATCCATAAAATCTGAACCGGTTCGCCCGAGTCGGTAACATGCAGTACAAAACGATGGAATATATCCCATTGAAGCTACATCGCGAATAACTTCATCCAACGAGCGGTGGTCTCCCAAACTGAATTGTCCGGAAGGATCATCCTCTGTTTCTTCTTCGTAACCACCCGGATTTGTACGACTACCAGCCGAAATCTGACTAACACCCAAAGCAAATGTTTCGCGGCGCATTTTTGCTGTTTCGCGGGTTGACATAATTATGCCGGTGTACGGAATTGCTAAACGTAAAATGGCAACTATTTTTCTGAAATCGATATCTGAAACCGGGAATGGTGGATGAGAAGCGATGTCGCTGTTTGTTGCCGGCTCCAAACGCGGAACACTAACTGTGTGTGGCCCAACGCCAAATTTAGTTTCCAGCTCTTTAATGTGTTGCATCATTGCCAAAATTTCAAATCGGTAATCGAAAAGACCAAATAAAACTCCAATTCCTACATCATCAATGCCGGCTTCCATGGCACGGTGCAACGACCACGCGCGCCAATTATAATCACGTTTCTTTCCTCCTGTATGAACTTTTAAATAAGTTTCGCGATGATATGTTTCCTGAAAAATCTGATAAGTTCCAATACCGGAATCTTTTAACATTTTAAACTCATCTGTTTGCAAAGGAGCCACATTTACGTTCACCCGGCGAATTTCGCCATGTTCAGTTTTTACATCATAAATAGTTTTTATTGAATCTAAAACATATTGAAATCCTTGCTTTGGGTACGCTTCGCCGGCAACGAGCAATATCCGTTTTTGTCCCTGATTAATTAACATTTTAACCTCGTCTGCAATTTTTTCTTGCGAAAGAACCGACCGCACAATATCTTTGTTTGTGGCTCTGAAGGCACAATAAAGACACTCGTTTTTGCACAAATTTGAAATATATAGAGGTGCGAAAACTACAAGTCTTTTCCCGTAAATAGTCTCTTTTACCTTGTTGGCAGTATCAAATAGTTCCGAGAGCATTTCGGGATCGCTAATACTTGTTAGTACCGCAACATCTGAAAGGTTTAATCCTTTCATTTTCGATGCTTTGGCAAGCACTTCTTTTATTCTTGAATAGTCAGGGTTTTTATTCTCTTCAATTGTTTTCCAAATCGTTTGTTCGTTAATAAAATCGGCGGGTATGTTGTACATTTTTTTAGTTTAAAGTTAAAAATTCCGAATTCAAAATTTTTCTAAAATTTCATTTATAATGACTGGCTACTGTGACTAATTTTTTGCCAATCCAGACTTTACCGAAACTCCTGGAATGTTTCCAAGTTTTCCTGTAATTACACCAAGTTCGTCAGTAGTAGCATCAATTACCAATGTGATTACAGATGTATTTCCTTTAATATTCGGCAGCCCTGTTCGTGCTAAAATCAAATCAGAAAACTGGCTTAAAATATCGTTTACAACACCAGAACACATTTTGCGGTTTTCTACAATTATTCCCACAAAACCCAATCGTTTTTGGTTTTTATTCATTTAAAATATTTTAATGCGGAAACTGAAAGATGATAAAAGGAGGAGATAATTTAAACAAATAATTATTAAGATTATATTTTAATAACTACTTTTTTTCTCCCTAAAGTCAGTCTCAACCTTCCCGCAGGATTTTGCTGTAAAAATAATGCTTTATTGTTTATGATGTCATCTGAAAAGTGTGTGGTTTTTATGTTATGCAGCTTATTTAAAACCGTGAATTCGTGTTTTGTAATAATGATGGTTTTCTTAGAACAAAGTTTATAGGAACCGTGTATGAAACACAAACTGGTTTCCCTTGACTTGAACCAGGCTCCCATTTTGGCATAGATTTAACTACTCGGATGGCTTCCATGTCAAGCAATGAATGCACACTTTTTGCGATTTTGACATTAATTGGGACACCATCTGTGTCAACCACAAATGTTACATAAACCTTCCCTTCAATTTTATTTATTCGAGCAAAATCTGGGTATTTTAAACTTCTGGAAATGAATTCTATCAAGGCTTTTTCTCCGCCAGGATATTTCGGCATTTTATCAACCTTAATATAAAGATTACTTGCAATGGGGTAGGGATATTCCCAGAAGAATGTTTCAGATTCAGACTGAGTTATATTATCGCGTGTGTTTTTATTGTTAACGGTTAACTCGCCTAGCCATAAAATTTTGTTTTGAAAAATGGGAAAAATTATATTAATGATTGATTTTTTAGGTAATCCGTCAAAAATCATGGGTTTAAGTGTGGGTAAATTATTAACCCAATCATTAATAATATTTAGTAGAGGATCTTTTTGATGAAAGTTATAATCATATAATTGCACATTTCCGATAGTATCAATGATTAATTCAATTTGGAAAATGCTTGTATCTTTTGATTCTGTGTTAAAATCAAAATTTATCATTTCAATTTCAGATTTTAACAATTTAAATCCTCCGGGGAAAGTAGGCTCTATTAGTAATGGAGAGCAATCAATTTTATTCCCTGAATTATCATAACATTTTTCAGAAATCAGATTATCCATTTTGTATTTTAATTTCCTTTTTTTAATTCCGTTGGAAAAGAAAATAATAGATTGACCATCTTTTGCGCCATTAGTGTAATTTATTTCTGAAGATACTTTGCCCGTGTTATCATAGTTTGTTGTCTTCCCATTTTTAAACCCATTTTCAAAAATTTCAATTTTTTTTACTGACCCGTCTTTATATAAATGCAATAATTTACCTGTAATTGCTTTATCGTATATTCCTTTATATCGTTCCTCTCCGGTTTCGTAGAATCCTGAGAAATCACCTTTTCTTATACCAAATTCATAATTTTCCTCAAGCATAATTTTCCCATTTTTATGGAGGATATAGCATTTCCCATGTGGGGCAATCTTTCCTGCCTGTATAAGTTCATTAAAATTATTTGCATTTATTATATCAACAGAACTCCACATTTCCCAATGTTCTTTTATCTTTCGAGAATTCTTATCATAAAACTTGGCAATAAATTTTCCATCATCCGTCGGATGAGGTTCAAGTTTTAATAATTTATCATCAGTTAATATTTGTGACGAAATGATTTGAGTATAAAAAATAAGGATAAGAAAGATAAATAAATGTTTGGGATTCATGGTTTGTAGTATTTTGTTTATTATAACTACAAAAATAAATTATTATATCTGAATAACAAAATTCAAGCATATTTATTGAATAGAAAAGCATTACTTTTAGGGTTCTAAAATTAATCGCAATTGGAAAAAAGAGAAATAATAAGATTACTTCAAACCAAGGGAGAAGAGCGAACTCAACTCTTAAAAAGATCGCGTGAAGTTAAAGATCAGTCAGTTGGTAATAAAGTTTATTTCCGCGGGTTAATTGAATTCTCGAATATCTGTTCGAAAGATTGTTTGTATTGCGGAATTAGAAATAGTAATACAAATGTTGTTCGTTATGAAGCAACTGATAATGAAATTTTAGAAGCTTGCCAATTTGCGTGGGAAAATAGTTTTGCTTCAGTGGTTTTGCAGTCCGGAGAAATTTCGTCACCGGCATTTATTAAGCGAGTAGATAATTTGCTCAAAAAAATAAAACAGCTTTCTAATAACGAGTTGGGAATTACGCTGAGTTGTGGCGAACAATCGCGCGAAACATATTTGCGTTGGTTCGAAAGTGGCGCGCACCGTTTCCTTTTGCGAATAGAATCATCTAATCCTGATTTGTACTATAAAATACACCCAAAAAACAGTAATCATTTATTTGAAAAAAGATTGGAGTCGTTACAATTTTTGAAAGAAACTGGCTACCAAGTAGGAACTGGAGTAATGATTGGATTACCGTTTCAAACTTACGAAGACCTTGCCAACGATCTCCTATTCCTGAAAAAAATAGATATTGATATGTGTGGAATGGGCCCGTACATTGAACACGAAAATACACCACTATACCAACATAGGCATTTGTTAATGCCTAAACAAGAAAGGTTTGATTTAGCATTGAATATGATTGCTGTTTTACGTTTGTTAATGCCAGATATTAATATTGCTGCGGCAACTGCGTTACAAGCTATCGACGCGGCAGGACGTGAAAAAGCTCTGGTTGTTGGGGCAAATATTATTATGCCAAATCTAACTCCTGTTAATTATCGCGAAGAATACCAGTTGTATGAAGACAAACCCTGCTTAGACGAAGACAAAGAGTTGTGCCGAAACTGTTTGGAAGCGAGAATTGAAATGTCGGGGAGCGAGATTGGTTATGGAGAGTGGGGAGATTCTTTACATTTCAGACGTAGAATTAAAAGATAGTTTTTAGTTGTAGTTTAATACGTTGAACAGTTTGTAAGCGCAAGACAAATGACCGCATTAAAATACAGTTTTAATAAATTTGTTTAACAGTTGCAATTCTTTGTTATTTTTACTAAAATTTTAAACTTTTATCATGAAATTATTACTTACCTCTTTAGTTATAGTTACTTTTTTATTTGGTGCGTGTACTAAAAAATCATCTCCTCCCGAAAAGCCAAACGTACTTTTCATTTTTGCTGACGACCATTCATTTCAGGGAGTGAATGCATTGGGGAATAAAGAGGTGAAAACCCCAAATCTTGATAAACTGGCAAATTCTGGTATTACATTTACCCACAGCTATAATATGGGAGGATGGAATGGTGCTGTTTGTGTGGCAAGTAGGGCAATGTTAAATACTGGTAGGTTTATTTGGCGTGCAAAAGAGTCAGAAAAAAGTTATCAGGAGATGAAAGACAATGGTCAGTTTTGGAGTTTAATG
>DAOVTY010000105.1 GCA_030632865.1 Bacteroidota bacterium | reverse complement strand
CGTATGCTGAAGCTTTTAATCGCGACCGCTGGCGAATTTATAAATGCGAAGAACGTTTGCGGGTGGTAAATCTTGGAGGCACTGCAATTGGAACAGGACTTGGCGCACCAAAACAGTTCATATTCAGAATAGTTGACAGATTGCGAGAAAACACAAATATTGGATTAGCACGTAGCGAAAACCTTATTGACGGAACACAAAACGTGGATGTTTTTGTAGAAGTTTCCGGAATTCTGAAAGCTCATGCTACCAACCTTCTAAAAATAAGTAACGATTTACGTTTACTTTCCAGCGGACCAGATGCAGGATTTGCGGAAATTAGTCTTCCTGAAAAACAAGCGGGTTCGTCTATAATGCCAGGTAAAGTAAACCCTGTAATTTTGGAGGCTGTCGCTCAGGCTGCAATATTATCAATGGGAAACGACCAAATAATTGCACAAGCTTGCAGTGCAGGTAATTTAGAGTTAAACCAATTTATGCCATTAATTGCTCATACTTTACTCGAAAGTTTGACAGTTTTAAATAATGCTTGCAAAATTTTTGGTGAAAAATGTATTTCCAGCATTTCGGCAAACGAAGGAATTTGTAAAAGAAATGTGGAAAATTCAACTGCAACTATTACTGCATTAATTCCTAAAATAGGTTATTTAACAGCTAGTAAAATTATTCAATTAGCTAAAAACGACTCTGTTTCAATTAAAGAAGCAGCTATAAAAAGCGGTTTTATTACTGAAGAAGAATTCGAAAACTTAACCTCTCCAGAAGCTGTCTGTAGGCTTGGCAGCTAAATTCCCAGAAACTTTAACAACTCATTAACATCACCTTATTACACTCTAATACAGCCTATTACCATGCACTCGCAATAAAAGACTAGATTATCTTTATTTATTATTTGGAATTAATGTAAATAGTTATTAATATTGAGTCTAAATTAGAATTAGAAATTATTTATTCAATTATAACTCAAAATTAAGAATCATGAAAAAAGTATTATTTGTATTAGCATTTGTAGCAGTTTATGGAGTTTCGATGGCAATGTCAAATTCAAGCGTATTGCCAATAGCGGAAGATGCTCAAGTAATTTTAGTTACTGATATGGATGACAACATTGTTGTTACCCCGGAAGAAGGAGACAAAGACAAGAAAAAGGGAAAATCTAAAACAAAGAGTGATGCAAAATCTAAAGACTGTGGAGACAGCAAAACTAAGTCTAAAGATTGCGACGGGAAGGCAAAAGCAGACTGCGATGGCAAAGCGAAAGCTGGTTGCGATACAGCCTGTGGAGGAGAGAAATAATAAGTTTTTTTATAATGTAACAGATTTGGAGGGTACTTTTTAAGTGCCCTTTTTTTTGAATTAATTCAAGATGTTCTGTTCCATGACTCCCCCATTAACAATTTAATATAAATCCAACTTTTGTAATATTATCAATTGTAACTGTTGAATCTTCAGCGAAGTATTTTCTAAGTTTAGATATAAATACATCGAGACTTCTTCCTGCGAAGTAGTCGTTTTCGCCCCAAATTGCAGTGAGAATTTGCTCACGTTTTACAACCTTTTTCTTCGAAATACAAAGCATTCTTAGAACCTCGGCTTCGCGAGTTGTTAAACGTTTAATTTGGCCATTAAAATCGAGTGATAGATTTTCAAAATCGAATTCATATTTACCAATTTGGCAAATTTTACCACACGTCGCATTCGAGAAATCAAGACGGTTTGAGATTGCCATTATCCGGCATAATAATTCATCCTCATCAAAAGGTTTTGTAATATAATCGTCGGCACCAATATTATAACCTTTCATTTTATCCTCTTTCATTGCTCTTGCAGTAAGAAAAATAATCGGAATTTTTGGGTCAACTATTTTTACTTTTTTTGCCAGCGAGAAACCATCCATTTTAGGAAGCATCACATCGAAAATACAAAAATTAAAGTCACCGCCTTTAAATCCATTAAATGCTAACTCTCCATCTCGATAAAGTTTAACATCAATTCCTCGGCTCTCAAGAAACTCAACCAAAAGAAACCCCAGGTTTAAGTCATCTTCAGCTATTAAAATATTCAATTTATTTTCATTCATAAATACTTAATTGAAAAGTGGCAATAAAATTTTAATAGTAGTTCCTCGGTTCAATTCGCTTTCAATATCCACATTTCCATCGTGTGCTTCAACTACCTTTTTTACATAAGCCAATCCAATACCAAATCCTTTTGTGTTGTGAACATCGCCGGTTGGAACCCGATAATATTTGTCAAAAATATATTTTTGATACTTCAGTGCAATTCCAATACCATTATCTTTTACCGTTATTAATATTTTATCCTCAATATTTTTAGTTGTAATTTTAATATTTGGCGACTCTTTAGAATATTTTATTGCATTGGATAGCAGGTTTACAACAACGTTAGTGAGGTGGAGTTTATCTGCAATAATATCATTTTTTACAGCATCAAAATCTATTTCAATTTTTCCACCTTTTTCAAATAAAATCATTTCCACAGTCGAAATTCCATCTTTAATAATTTCATGAATATTTAGCTTCATTTTAGAATAATCAAATTCGTTGCGCTCAATTGCAGCCAAATGCAATAAACTTTCTACAAGGTGCTCTAATTTTTTATTCTCATTAAAAATAAGGTCGGCGTAATTCTTTAATTTATCGTTATTCGAATATCGTTTTTTACGAATCATATTAGAAGCCAAAGCAATTGAAGAGAGCGGTGTTTTAAATTCGTGACTAACATTATTTAAGAGTTCCTTTGTATGTTCTGCAATCCTCAATTCTCGTCTGTAAAGTTTTAAAAGATATGATATCGATAAAATCAATAAAAATATTAGAACTACAGAAGATAAAAACATTAACCCTGTTTTTTCGAAGAAAAATCTTGTTCGGCTCGGAAATCTTACAACTAGATCGTACCCAGTTTGCCCAATAATTTCGTGCAAACATTGCGAATAGTATTTACCTTTTAATATTTCATTTTTAATAAATTTTATTGTATCGGATCCGGTTTCTACAATAAAAAAATCATAATCTAAATCTATTTCGTATGACTTTAATTCACTATCAATAGCATTATGTATTTTCTCCCAAATACCCGTAGATGTAAGCTGAATTTCGAGTTTAACGGTATCGCAAGCAACGCATTGCTGCATAACACTACAAATTCTTTTATTTTGAGTAAGGTGATTAATTGTTTGATTTAAAGCAAGAGTTACACTTTTTTGAAATACTTTTTCCTGAAATTTGATTGAATAGACAATCCACCTTACTTGCGTTAAAAGCAAAGTAAATATGATTATTAGAGTAAAACCAAGAATATATTTTTGTATTGTTTTTTTCATATTACTCAACCAAAAACAGATAATGAATCCAAAAATAGCTAATCCAAATTTATAATATTCATTTTAACATCGCATTAACAACACGTTAACCCATTTTCACAAACGCAAAGAATACATTTGTATAAGTTAAATTATAAAAATAAATCATGAAAAAATTAATTCTTGTTTTAGCTCTTGTAGCAGTTTATGGTGTTGCCATTTCCAATGTGTCGGCAAAAACTATTAATGTTGAAAAATCGCAGGTAACAATAGTTACTGATGCTGATAATTTAATAACTCCTGAAGATCCACCAAAGAAGAAAGCAGCTACTAAAAAAGCATGTTGTGGCGATAAGGCAACAACTAAATCGGGTTGCCCAGACGCGGCAAAAAAGAGTTGTCCGGAAACTGCAAAGAAAGATTGTGCTGATGCGAAAAAAAGCGATTGCGATACAAAGAAAAAGAAATAGCTAAAAGTTAATTATAATTTAAAGGGTACTAATTTTAGTACCCTTTTTTTGTTTATCATTTGCAGAACCATAACGAATTTGTACTTTACAACTCCTTACAAATCAGCAAAAATGAGAGCACCAAAATCATTCAGATTACACATTGGAATTTTTGGCAGAAGAAATACCGGAAAATCTAGTATTCTGAATGCACTTACACATCAATATGTTTCCATAGTTTCTGATGTGGCTGGCACAACCACCGATCCTGTTGAAAAACCAATGGAATTGCTTCCGCTGGGGCCAGTTCTTTTTATTGATACAGCAGGAATTGACGATGTTGGCAATTTGGGTAAAAAGCGCATTGCAAAAACATTGGCTGTTTTCGATCGTACCGATTTGGGAGTAATTGTTACAAACTTTTATGACTGGGGCAATTACGAGCAAAAAATGATGAATGAATTTAAAGATCGTGCAACTCCATTCGTTATTATATTTAATAAAATAGATCGTTTTTTAGAGGATAAAACAATCACGTTGGAACTTGACAAAGCAAAAATAAAATATGTTTTTACTTCTGCCACAGAAAAAATTGGATTACTAGATTTACGTCAACTTTTACTTCGTTCGGCACCGGCAGATTATATAAACCGCCCAAGTATTTTGGCTGATTTAGTTGGTCCCGGCGAAGCTGCAGTTTTGGTTGTGCCAATTGATAAAGAAGCACCAAAAGGCAGATTGATTCTGCCACAAGTTCAGAGTATTCGCGACCTGCTTGATAACGACTCGTTTTCTATAGTTGTAAAAGAGCGCGAATTACGCGAAGTGCTTTCTCGTTTTAATAAACCACCAAAATTGGTTGTTACAGATTCTCAAGCATTTTTGAAAGTTGCTGCCGACACTCCTCTAGAAATTCCTTTAACATCATTTTCAATTCTATTTGCAAGATTTCAGGGAGATTTAACTGAAATGGTACACGGAGCAATGGCAATCGACAAATTGAAAACCGGCGATAAAGTTTTAATTGCCGAAGCATGTTCGCACCATCCAATTGGAGAAGATATTGGAACTGTTAAAATACCACGCTGGCTTACTCAATATGTTGGTGGCAAACTGCAAATAGATAATATGCGCGGTCACGATTTTCCTGAGAACCTATCGGAATATAAAATAATTATCCATTGCGGAGCTTGCATGTGGAATCGTCGAGAAATGCTTAGTAGAATAATGAAAGCCAAACAAGCCGGCGTTCCTATAACAAATTATGGATTAACAATTGCTTATTCATTAGGAATTTTTGAGAGAGCTTTGCAACCTTTTCCACTTGCACTTGAAATTTTCAAGAATTTTAAATAACCCAGATTCAATCTTAGTATTACAGCTGAAATATTACTTCCCGTTGTTCAATAATTTCAATTTAATTTTCTAAAAAAACCGAAGAATTCAATCCGACCCAAAGAATTCTTTTTAAGCAATTTCAAATTACCTTTTTCAATAGCAAACTGGAACTCTACATCTTTTCTGAAATTTGAAGGATTATTTAATGTGATAAAATTTTTAGAAATACTCCATGAGCCATTTCCAATCTCCGAAATTAGTGAAATAGAAAGATTGCAATTATGAATATATTTCCACTTTTCGGTAAATTCAATATTCCAATTTTGCTTGTTAAAATCTAACATTTCACTATTAACATGCTTTAGCTCTTTAGGTTCATCAATATAATATTCAAACAACTGCCACGTACCGGGAAGTTGTTTTGATGGACGTGCAAACATTTCTGTAGATTGCAAAAATCTATTTACTTTGCTAATAATTGAAGTTTTATTCATCACAATAATTCAATTAAATTTTGACTTTAATATCTTAAAAAGGTTTAATTTAATACATAAATACAAATCCTTAAAAAAGAAAATATTTTATACCAATTTTTAGTTATTTTTGAAAAAAAACAAATGAAAAATAAAAACAGTAGAGTTGCTATATTAATATTTACAACTATTATATTTTTTGCAAGTTGTAATTCAACTAAAAAGCAAGAAAAAAAAGCACAAAGTCAAAAGCCCAACATAGTAATAATTTATACCGATGATTTAGGTTATGGCGATGTTAGTGCTTATGGCGCAACTGAGATACAAACTCCAAATATTGACAAACTTGCCAAAGGAGGAGTAATGTTTACTGATGGACATGCATCGTCGTCAACTTGCACACCCAGCAGATATGCATTATTAACAGGCGTTTATCCGTGGCGAAATAAAGATGCAAGAATATTACCTGGTACCGCGCCACTTATTATTAGCACCGAGCAAATGACTATCCCAAAAATGTTACACGAAAAAGGATATCATACAGGAATTGTTGGAAAATGGCACCTGGGTTTAGGCGCGGGAAATGTTAATTGGAACGAAACTGTTACTCCTGGGCCAAACCAAGTTGGGTTTGATTATTCGTATATTATGGCAGCCACCCAAGACCGTGTACCAACTGTTTACATAGAAAATGGAGATGTTGTTGGGTTAGATCTAAACGACCCGATTGAAGTTAGCTACAGTGTAAATTTTGAAGGCGAACCAACCGGAAAAAATAACCCGGAGTTAACAACAATGAAGTGGCACCACGGACATAACAATAGTATTGTAAACGAAATTCCACGAATTGGTTTTATGAAAGGCGGTGAAGCTGCAAAATGGAGTGATATTGATATGGCAGATCATTTTCTATCAAAAGCGAAACAATATGTACAGGAGAATAAAACAGAACCATTTTTTCTTTATTATGCATTGCAGCAACCACACGTGCCCCGCACACCACATCCACGTTTTGTTGGAAAATCGGGAATGGGTCCGCGAGGCGATGTAATTGTTGAAGCTGACTGGTGTGTTGGAGAATTCATTAATTTTCTTGAAAATGAGGGATTATTAGAGAATACGCTGATTATTTTCTCAAGCGATAATGGACCGGTTGTCAATGATGGTTATTATGATGATTCTGTTGAAAAATTAGGAAATCACACACCTAGTGGCGAACTTAGAGGAGGGAAATACAGCTTGTTTGAAGCTGGAACACGTGTGCCATTTATAACATATTGGAAAGGAAGAATTCAACCAAAAATTTCTCATTCTTTGGTTAGCCAATTAGATATTTTTTCGTCGTTAGCAGAGTTGGTAGGTAGCGATGCACGAGTTGATGATAGTAATGAAATTCTTGATGTTTTTATGGGAGAAAGTGAAAATGGCCGAGACGAATTAATACTTGAAGCCACATCGCGAACTGCTCTACGAAAAGGAGAGTGGATTATGATACCTCCGTATAACGGGGCAGCACTTAGTAAAGCAGTTAATATTGAAACTGGAAATGCCAAAGAATATCAACTTTATAATCTTGCAATCGACATTGGGCAACAACATAATTTAGCAAAATCGAATAATGAAAAACTTGAAGAAATGATTGCTGCTTTTGATGAAATTCGTGATAATGATTCTGCAGAAATTACAGAGCTGGAATTAAAATAAAGATTTAGGTTAATACATTGATATCATTATTCCCAGTTCGCCTCTTATTTTTAAGAGGCTTTAACAAGATTGGCTTTTAGTGATAATTTACTGGAATTATTTTAATTTAATTGAGATTCATTTCAGCATATCATTATGGAAAATAGTTGAGTTTTTTAACTGTATTATGAAAACCAAACAAATCAGAAATCTTCATACTTTTTCGCTTGAAATATTCAAACTAACATTGCAATCTTTTCGTCTAATTCGAATATGTTTTTTAAAACAACTCTTTTTAAAAATAAAGTATAATTCAAATTAAACCCTACTCAATTAAGCAAGTCAAATTTGATTAACCATAAATCCAATTTTACCTATGAATAATATTTTCATAATATTTTCATTATTAGTCTTAAGTGCTTTTTCCGTAAATGCACAAGAAGTAGAGCAACATTCCGACAGTTTACGTACAAACGCAGTAAAACTTTTTATAGATTGCTACTATTGCGACATGAACCATATTCGTCGTGAAATTCCGTATGTTAATTATGTTCGCGACATAAAAGAAGCACAATTGTATTTACGCGAAGCAAGACAAACTACTGGAAGCGGAGGTCGTGAATACTCTTTCTTTTTTACGGGGCAGAAAGAATTTGAAGGATTAACTGACACTTTAGTTTATATGTCTCGCCCAGATGATACTCGTGATTTTACGCGCGATGGACGAACTAATATGATAAAAATGGGACTGATGCGATATGTTGCTCGAACACCTATTTATAAAGAAATAGACATCAGACACATGGGAGAAACTAAAGAGGAAATGGTAAGTGATAAGTGGAACAGCTGGGTTTTTGAATTGGAAACTCGCCCACGATTTGAATCGGAAGAATCGCTTAAAGAATTCTCTTTCTGGAATTCGTTCAATGCAAATAAAATTACTCCCGATTGGAAAATTGAAGTAGATTTTGATCACCGCTTAACCCGTACAAAATATATTTATGAAGACTCAACACACACTAACGACAAAACTCAGGTTCAGCTTGAGAACTTGATTGTAAAAAGCCTTGGTGATCACTGGTCTGCAGGATCTCGTATAGAATTGTTAACTTCTACTTTTAATAATGCAAAATTTAGAGCCGACATTTTTCCAACTGTAGAGTATAATATATTCCCTTACTTCGAGTCAACACATCACCAATTTAGATTTGCCTATGGAATTGGAGTCTCAATAAATCATTACAACGACACAACCATTTACAATGAAATTCAAGAAACTCTCGGGCAACATCTATTACAGGTTGCTTATCAGGTTCAAGAAAAATGGGGTTCGATAAATGTAGCATTGGAAGGTTCTAACTATTTACACGATTTCTCGAAAAACAGATTGGAATTGGAAGGAACCATTAATTTAAGAATTATAAAAGGGCTTTCATTTAGTGTTCGTGGACGAGTTGCGCGAATTCATGACCAACTATCACTGGTAGGAGAAGAACTATCTGAAGCTGATATTTTATTACAATTACAAGAGATGGCAAGTGCGTATAATATAAACGGAAGCATAGGTCTTACTTATACATTTGGTTCAATTTTCAACAATATTGTAAATCCGCGCTTTGGAAACGGGCGAACATATTATCGATAAAAAATATTATTTCAGACACTTATATCTAAAACTCAAATACAACATAACTAATTCCATAGGTTAAAATGTATCAGACATCGGTCTGATGAAATGTGTACTTTTAGATTACGATTACTCTAACATAAAGTGTAAAATTCAAACAAAAATTTAAAAGACTATATTAATATTACTCGCGAGTAGTTAATATTTTGGCATCATTGTTATTATCTCACCTTCAGTAGTTTGGTAATATCTCATCAAATTAGCTGTTAAACAAGCATGTGTAGGAATTATTTCAAGTAAATCGCCAATATTTAAATTGTTAAATTGTTTTTGGCTAACCTTCAATATTCCGTGTTCTTGCGATAGTTTAGAAACATAATTTAGTGTATCGAGCAGAACTTTTTCACCTTCTTTGCGAATTACAATTCTACCAAACATTTGTTTTCCGTTGATATTTGTAATTGACTCTTTTGAGAAATGAACACCACCACCATAAATTACAATTTCGTTACGCGAATTATGCTTTGAAACCACTGGACAGATTATTTTTATCGCAATATCGTCAAATGTACAAACGCCAAGGTTTTGCTGCATTAAATCGTAAAAAACAAAATTGCCCGGACGAATCTCATCAACTCCGTCGAACGTTGTACAAATGCTCGATGATGGAGTGTCGCCAATACTAATTTCAATATTAGGATAATCTTTTTTGTATTTCTGCTTTAACGCTTTTAATTTTAGAAGCGAATCGAAATGGCGGCTAAAAATTTCATTGATCGATTTTGCAGAATAAGTAT
>DAOVTY010000232.1 GCA_030632865.1 Bacteroidota bacterium | reverse complement strand
GAATACGTTTATCTTTTATTATGGCGATCATGGTGGGGTTTTGCCAGGTAGTAAAGGATATATGAAAGATACCGGATTACATGTGCCGCTTGTTGTTCATATTCCAGAAAAATACAAAAACATGGTTGATATTGAGCGCGGAACAGAATCTTCTGCTTTTGTAAGCTTTGTAGATTTTGGTGCGACGGTGCTAAACCTTGCCGGAGTTGAGATACCTGAAGGAATGGATGGTAAAGCATTTTTAGGAAAAGGTGTAACTAAAACTGAGCTGGATTTAAGAGACGAAACTTACAGTTATGCCGATCGTTTCGATGAGAAATACGACATGATAAGATCTGTGCGAAAAGGGAAATACAAATATGTAAGGAACTATCAGCCTTTTAATTACGATGGGCTTTGGAATAATTATAGATACAAGCAGGCCGGTTTTCGCGAATGGCTGGATTTGTACAAAAAAGGCGAATTAAATGATGTGCAAGCTGAATTTTTCAAAACCAAAAAACCTGAATTACTTTATGATGTAGAATCCGATCCATTTGAAACCAATAATCTGGCTGAAAATCCAGAAAATAAAGAGGTGCTAAATGAGCTACGAGGCAAACTCGATTCGTGGTTAATGTCTATGCCAGATCTTTCTTTTTATCCTGAACACTACTTGGTAAATAATGCCTTTGATAATCCGGTGGCTTTTGGACAAGCACATGAAAATGATATACAGGAATATCTTCAAGTCGCAAACCTGATGCTTCTGGATTACGATTCAGCAAAATCAGGAATAAGTGAAAGTCTGAATTCAAACGATCCCTGGAAACGTTACTGGGGACTTATTACTTGTAGCACTTTCGAAAAACAAGCCAATGAGTTTTTACCTCTTATAAAAGAAATAGCGATGGGTGATTCCGAATTAATAAATAGGGTTCGGGCAGCAGAATTTATTGGTATAACAGGTGCCAATGACCCGTCGGAATTAATATGCCAGACACTTTATGAATCAAAAGATGGTACTGAAGCTGGGCTTATATTAAATTCGGTTGTGTTAATGCGCGATGGTTATGGGTATGATTTTAATATTGATGTTAAAAAGTTTGCCCCGGTAATTGCAAAAGCACCTTATGTTATACGCAGATTGGAATATTTGGGTCTGGCAGATCAGTTATAGTTTTTAGAGAATCGGATGTAAATATTGATAATCCAAATAAAAAATTTCATTAAAACAATTGGGCAAAGTTCGGAGTTATAAAAGTAAATTATGCGAATTGTTATTCAAAAAGTAAAAGAGGCTTTGGTTTTGGTTGAGAATAAAACTATTTCTTACATAAAAAATGGGTTACTTGTTTTGGTGGGGATTGAAAACGATGATACGCAAGAAGACATTGATTATCTGATAAAAAAAATAACTCAGCTTCGGGTTTTTGAAGATGAAAACGGCGTAATGAATCTTTCGGTAAAAGATGTTGGTGGAGATATAATTGTAGTAAGTCAGTTTACCCTGCAAGCCAATACTAAAAAGGGAAATCGACCTTCATATATTCGAGCAGCAAAACCTGAATTTTCGATACCAATGTATGAAGGCTTTGTTAAAACAATTGAACAAGCAATTGGCAAAAAAGTAGGAACTGGAGAGTTTGGAGCAATGATGGATGTTGCATTAATAAATGATGGTCCGGTAACAATAATTATCGATTCAAAACAGAAAGATTTCTGATAAAAGCCCCACTTATTCTCCCCTTAGTTGGGTGGGATAAGAAAAGAAATTAAAAATTGTGATTATGGAAACAGATCAAATTTCAATAAAAGAAGCCCAAATAGAAGTTGACAATTGGATTAAAAAGTATGGAGTACGTTATTTTAGCGAGCTAACCAATATGGCAATTTTAACCGAAGAAGTTGGTGAGCTTGCACGAATTGTATCTCGCAAATTTGGAGATCAGTCGTTTAAAAAATCAGAAGAGAATTACGATCTTGGAGACGAAATGGCTGATATCTTTTTTGTTCTTATTTGTATGGCAAACCAAACCGGAATTGATTTAAATGAAGCATTCATTAAAAATATGGAAAAGAAAACTCTTCGTGATAAAAATAGGCACATTCAGAATAAAAAGCTTTAATTGTCTCGTACAATCATAGCATGTAAAATGCTGATTATAACTCTATTATCTCACTCCATACTTTTTTAATTACCGGAATTCCATTTTCCATATTTTCGGCTCGCGTTTTTACAACTCGTTCTCCTGGGTAGCGAATTTCAGCACCACTTTCATCGGGAGTTGATTTTTTAAGATCAGCAATAATATCTGAAATAGTTTTTTCTATAACCGGAAAATTATTGAGTTTTTTAATATCGATGGCAATAAAAACCTGCGAGACTCCATATTCTGCTTCCAGCTCGCTAAGTTTATGAGTAGAAAGCCCGGCAGACAAAATCGTTGATAAAATATCTAGTAACAACGATAATCCTGCGCCTTTCCAAAAGCCGATGGGGAGTGGTCGTCTTGCTTCTAATATTTCTCCCGGATTAGTAGTTAATTCTCCATTATTATTAAATCCTCCAGTAAACGGAAGTTGCTTCCCTTCCAAATCAACGGCCTCCATTTTACCGTAAGAAAATTGAGTCATTGCAAAATCGAGTACAATCGCTTCGTCGCCAAAAGGCACTGCAAAAACCAAGGGATTATTTCCAAGATGCCCATTTTTTGCTCCCCAAGCTGGCATATTTTTTTCGGTATTAGTCCATCCAATAAAAACAAATCCTTTTTTTGCTGCCTGCCAACCGTATGTTCCACCGCGCATCCAATGGTTGGTATTTCCAATGGCAACGCATCCAATTCCATTTTCCTCTGCAATTTCCATTGCCCTGTTTCCACAAATTTCTGCATTTAATGGGCCGGGTCCTAAATTCCCTTCCCATTGTTCAAGCGCACCAACAGAATTCATCAACTCTGGTTCTGCATCTACATTTATGTATCCCTTTTTAATGTATTCCACAAACCTAGGAAACCTGTAAACTCCATGCGAATATATTCCCTCAACACTATTGGTTGCAAATATCTCAGCGCACTTTTCAGCTTTAATTTCAGAAAAATTATGCTTTAATAAAATCCGTTTAAATTCAGATTTCATTTCGAGGAATGGTATTTTAATATTCATAATAATTTACACTAATAAAGTAGGTAGAGATGAAATTTTAAATGTTGGGCGTAGTCAAAATATCTATTTAAATTATAATATTTTTAGACCTTGCTTAAAATAACTTTAAAGAAATTCTTGCTCTACTTATTATTTCCAAATTCGTTTTTTATTTTTTTCTTCTTTTATTCGAAAAGCATTCTCTAAATCAATATTATTCCTATTGGCAATTGCACAGAGATAAATAAATATATCTGTAATTTCATCTCCAATTTCTGTATAAGTTGAACTCGAGTCAACCGAAAGTCCTTCTGCTTTACGAACTGCTTTAAATAATTCGCCTACTTCTTCGCCCAACAGCAGACATTTATCGAGAACTGTTTGGTTATTAAACCCACGTTCTATTTCCATTTCAGCAACATATTTCTGAAAATGAATAAGTGTTGGATCTATCTTTAAGTTGGGCATATTTTAATTTAATTTTTAAAAGTTTGTTATCAGCGTGTAACTATATTTTAGTCATGGCATCACGCATTTTTTCGAGCATAACCGGAACTTTTTTATACGGATCACCTGCTCCAAGTGTTTCTATTGGTAAGTATCCTCGGTAACCACCTTTTTTGATGATTTTCAGTAATTTAACCAAATCGGTTGGTTCCACTTTCCCTTCAACATAAATATTCTCTTTTACCTGCCAAGTAACTGCATATTTTAAAGTTTCCTTAATCTCTTTGTAAGGATCACTTTGTCTGTAACTTCCAATGTCAAGGTTTAATCCTAGCCATTCAGAGTCAACCATTTTAAATATACGATGAACATCATCTGCTGTTTTGAAAAAATCGTTATGATTTTGAATGGCTATTATTACTCCATATTTTTTACCGTAATCGCAACATTCTTTCACATCTTTTGCCATCCACTCAAATACCTGATCGCGAGAATAACCATCATGATCAGATTTCCCGCCAAAAATTCTAACATTCGGGATTCCCATTTTTGCAGCTGCCTCAATCCATTTTTTAATCACTACAATATCTGCATTTCTAGCTGCAGAATCCGGAACTGTAAAATTATTTCTGACTCCTGTTCCACTTATATCAAGCCCTAAAAGAAATGCTTGCTTTTTAAACTTTCGCATAAAATCGTCTGACGGAACTTCGGGATAACCCGGAAAATAATATCCGGTTGGATCAACGGCATCAAAGTTTTGTTCGGCACAAAAATCAAGAATGTCGAACAAGTCAATTTTTCCGTCGCGCAAAAGCGAATTGAATGAATAAACGTTTAAACTAGTTTTAAACTTGTGAGAAAAAGTGCCTTTTGGAGTTGCGGCATTTAATAAAAATGGTGTTGTTCCTAATGTTGCAATGGCCGGAGCGGCAATCATAGTTTTTAAAAATTTTCTTCGTGATTTAGAATTTTCCATTGGTTTAGATTTTATTTATTGGTTTAGATTTTTTAAAGATAAAAGCAATTTACAATAACTTAGTAAGAGTTTACAATTTCTAAAGTTTATCTGCTATTTGGAAGCAATTTATAAATTAAAAAACAAAAGGGAAAAACCTGACTGATTTTTCCCTTTCAAAAAACTTAAATATTATAATTTTTATGGCTGCTTGGTTTCATTTTTTACTTCCAACAAAAAGCCACTGCCGTGTATATTCTTTATCTCTATATTGGAATCGGCAGCAAGATATTTACGAAGTTTGGTAATAAACACATCCATGCTACGCGCTGTAAAATAGCCATCTTCGCCCCATATTTTGCGAAGAGCAGTTTCGCGCTGAAGAAGTTCATTTTTATTTTGGCAAAGTAACTTTAGCAAATCTGCCTCTTTTGGCGATAATTTTTGTTTAGAACCTTGCCTTGAAATGAATCTTAATTTAGAATCGAAAACATAAGATCCGATTGTGAAAATTATCTCATCTTTTATG
>DAOVTY010000221.1 GCA_030632865.1 Bacteroidota bacterium | reverse complement strand
TGATGTGCCAACTTGCCAAATAAACTTAAACTATTAACAGCCGCTTTTGGACTAACCAAATAATAAGCAGTAATTTGTGGAATATACCTTGGCGTTCTCACAGGATACGCTTCTTCCTCGTACATTCTAATTATAACCTGCGGAGTAACAACTCCCATTAATCTGGAATTTTTACTTTGCCTGATATAAAAATTAGGTTTCAGATTCCCCTCAAACCAGAGTGGTTCAATGTTTCCTATATCGGTCGGAAATGTAATGTAACTGTTCCCCTGATTTACCTGCGCAATGGTGGTTAATTCAATTGCCTGAATTGAATTATTCTTTCCCTGCCCCAAACAAGAAGTGGTGTAGATAATTGTAAAAATTAATATGGGAAATAGTTTTGTCATTCTAAATTTAAAAAGAAGCAAAGCGGTTTTGCTAACAGTTTTATTAAAGCAGTTTTGTATTATAAGTTTTTTATAACCGCTTTGCGTTTATTTAACTCTTTCTAATAAATTAGTCTGTTACAGGCGTATATTACAATCCTCTCGTCATCATTCTTTCGGTGAATTTAGAAGCAGAAACACCGGTATTTATTTCAACATCACTTAAAACCATGCTTGTTTTATGGTCTTTTTGAACGTTTTTCATTTCAGAATTTGTAATGACAAAAATGCCAGATGTCTCTTCATATTTTTTAATGGACAATATTTTCAACAGGTCTTCATCTTCGTCGTAAAACTCTTTCTGATAACCAATAAAACTGTCTTTTATAATCCAGGTTACAGTTTTCGAATACATATAATCTTCATCTTTCGATATACTTTCCACAACGTAGCATTCGTTGCCATCAATGGTTTCTTCTTTTAGTAAATTATGTGTGTCAGCTTCTAATTTACGGTCTCCAAGATCATCGTAGGTAAAATCGGAACCCATAAAATAATCGCTTTTACTGTCGCTCGAAATTCGTTTTGTCTTTTTCAAAGCGGGCAAATAAATCCATTGGTCATCACTTTTATCAGAATCATACGACCAGCTCATAAACGAAGTATTTTTAACATCGGCAGGAGATTGGAAAAACATAATGCTTTTTTCAATATCACCTAAATCTTTTGTGAATTGACTAATTTTTCTAACTCGCTGTTTGCCTTGTTTGTTTGTAAGTGTCATTGTAAGCATTGACGTTTGATCGTCACCCGCTGCACGATTGTATGCTTTTTCAACAATCTCTGTTCCTGTTAATTGTGCGTTAGCACTAAAACCGGCTACCATTATTAATGTAGCTACTATTACTATTTTTAAAGTTTTCATAATTATAATTTTTATTGTTATTATTTTTTCTTTTTGAAATACACATTACTACTATAAAGCAGCACCAACATTACCGTTACTGTTCCCACAAAACTTGTAAACATATTAAGCGAAACCAGTGCACCGAGTTCCCTATTTGGTGGAAATACAGAGAAGAGCAACACTAAAAATCCGGTTATTACTACAATCGCATTGTAACTTATTGCCCTGCCGGAATGTGCCATTGTTTTTTGAGCTGCAAGTACTTTGTCACCCGTTTTTAATGAATTGGTTCTATACTGTTCAATAAAATGAACGGCGTAATCGATTCCAATACCAATTGCAATACTTGAAAGCAGAGCCGAAGTTGTGCTTAATGGAATATCCAGAAAACCCATAATTCCAAAACTTACCAATGCCGTTACAATAATTGGAACTGCACCAATTAAACCCAGTTTAATATCTTTGAACATAAATGAGAGTAAAATAATTACAATAAAAAGTGATAACACCAAACTCATTATTTGTCCTTCGAGAATTAAGTCGGTAAACACAAGTCCTTTGTAGCCACTGCCTGCATATTTCATTGAAATACCTTGCTTTTTAAAATCATCTTCAAACTCATGTATTACATCAAGAGTAGAATTAATAGCTTTCGAATTATCGCTTTTCAGTTGAAATGTTACGTTTAACTTTTCGTAGTCGTAGTCAACCACTTTATTTAAGTTTTCCGGGTCGCCCGACATTTCGTAAAGCAATAAGTATTGTGCGACCATATCCTGACTGTCAGGAATTACATTAAACTCCTCTTTGTCAGCATTCATTACCTTATTCATCCGGTTTACATAATCAGTTAAGGTGAATGAAGTTCCCACAATTTCAAGGTCATTTTCAACTTTATTCTGCATTTTTTCAACCAGCTTTAATACATCCGGATTTTTGAATGCATCTTTTTTACCATCGGCATCTAAAACAAGATTTAACGATGTTGTACCACCAAAATGACTATTAATAAACTGGTCGGTGAGAACAATGTCGCTGTCCTTTTCAAATTTATCGAGGAAGCTTGAGTTGATCCATATTTTTTGCATTCCTACAATTGAAATAACAATAATAACAGCAGTAATAATTATGGATGCGCTTCTTCGTTTTAATATTTTTGTAGCAAAACCATAAGCCAGATTCGATTCTAAATCACCACCCTTTTTAGCCGCTTTAACTTTTGGCAAACCAAAAATCATTAAACCTGCCGGAATTACGGTTAATGAAAATACCATCGCCATTAATACTCCGAAAGCAGTAAAAATTCCAAAATATTTAATCGGATAAACTTGCGATGTTAGCAACGAAACAAATCCAATGGCAGTTGTAATTGACGTCATTACTACTGGTTTCCACATGTGTTTAATCATATCAACACTTGCTTCTTTTTTTGTTGCCGTGGGATTTTTTCTAAGAAACAGTTGCAAATGACTGTAAAGATGTATTCCGTCGGCAACTCCAATTGCAATAAGCATTACGGGAATCATAGTTGATACGGCATAAATAGGAATACCCAAAACGGCCATTAATCCGAAAACCCATAATGTGCTGAAAAATACAACTGACATTGTTAGTAGTGTACTTTTTACAGAACGTAACATTACAAATAATACAAGGGTTATAACAAGCAATACGATTGGCACCATTTTTTTCATGTCGGCTGGACCAAGCAGTGCCATTGTACCTTCCACAATCGGGCGACCAGCAACGTGAACTTTTATATCACTTGTTTCGTATTCATCGACTAAACTCAATATTTCCTCGTAAAATTCCTGAGTAAATACATCATCCCTGATTTCTGCAATTATAACGGTCACGGTTTCATCAAACGATACTAAACGACCAAAAGTCATTTCATTATTTTCAACATTGAGCTTTATTTCGTTTAACTTTTCCTCTGACGAAGGCACACTTTTATAAAAAGCTTTTACATCCATTCCATCTTCGGTGCCAACAATATTATCAGCAGTGTATAACGATGTTACATCAGCTTTTTCAATCTCGTCCATTTTTTGCAAACGGCGGGTAAGTTGCTTTAAAGTATCTAAAGTTGCAGTGTTAAAAACACCTTTCTGGTTTTCGATGGCGACGATAATTCCATCGTTTATTCCAAACCATTCTTCAGCCTGGTCGCTGTAAACAAATGCCGGATGGTCTTGTGGCATGTATTTATCTAAATCAGTTTCCATTCTAGTGTTCTCTTTCATTTGCATGAAAAACAAAGCGCTAATTATTATAGTTGCTGCAACTATAATCCAAGGCGTTTTTAAAAATTTATTTAATAACTTTTCCATTTTTATGTTTGTTAATTAATACTCACTAACTTTATAAATCTATAAAAACCCGTTAAAAATTACGGGATATTTTACGACTAAAAAAATACTAAAGTATTTTTCCTGCTTTTGTTGGTCGGGGTGTTTTACAAACTAATAACCGAACGTTTTTACCAGATTTATTGGCAATAAAATGCACAATATCCTTAGGACTTTCTACAACTGCATTTTTGGAAACTACTTTAGTTTCGTTGCCAATTGTAATACTTGCATCTCCTTCGAGTACATAAATAAATACGTCAACCGGAGTAATATGTGGTTTTAAAGATTCGCCAGGTTTTAGTAACATGTGGGCCAACTGGGCTTCTTCATGGTCGTAAATAAAACGTACATCAATTTTATGAGCCGTCTCCTTTATTGGTGTATTTTCAACTTTTGTGATTTTCATACTATTTATTTTTGTTCGTTTAATTTACGCGCTGCTCTTCTGGGTTTGCAAATGGTAAAATAGGCAAGTATTAAGAAAAGTATTGTTATTCCTATTCTAAAACCCATTGCCCCAATTGTTTTTGTTTCATAAATACCACCACTATTTATATGAATTAAAAGTCCAATAAATGCTGCCACAAGAATTACAACTGAGGCAACGAGGTATTTGGCTGTCCATTTACTGTTTTTAATAAAACCATAAGCAGCAAAAAGATAGAGAATACTGGCAAAGAAATTCGCCCAAACAACCAATAAAACATAATTGCCTTCTTTTTCTCTTATTCCAAACAAATCGAATATTACAGAACTGCTTAAAAACAAAGTGAGCAAACCAAAAGCGCTTAATGGAGTTGCTACTAAATATGGAAGTATCTTTTTCATCATTACATTTATTTTATTACTTAATTTTATTTTTCTAAAACTTTACTTATTACTGTTATCAGTTTTTTACCCTCGGCACTTAAATTAAAGTTGTGATTATTTATATCCCATCTTTTTACCAGTAAGCGGAACGAACCCATTGCAATTAATGCAAGACTTTTTTCATCAATATCTTCCCGTACATTCTTTTCCTTTTGCCCTTTCAAAATAATGCCTTCAATTGTTTGAGAATGTAAGTTCAGAATTTCAACAATTCTAACTTTTAATACTTCTTCGTTTTTAAAAATTTCTTCCGAGAATATAACCGAAACCATTGAAGGAGTTTCTGAAAATAATTCAAGCATTTTTGAAAACATAAAACTGATTTTTTCCATTGCCGGAGCTTCATAACTTTCCATTATTCCGGAAAGCATATTTGCCATTTCCTTAAAATTATTCAGAATACCTAACAGAATATCTGTTTTGCTATCGAAATGTCTGTAAATAGCCGGCTCGGTAATTCCTATTTTTTTCGATAGGTTTTTGATGGTCATGCCTTGAATGCCCTTTTCGGTGATTAGTTCCAGGGCGGCTTCAATAATTTCTATTTGTCTTTCTGTTTGCATCCGTTTTAATCGTTTCTATATTTACAACGCGACAAAGTTAGTTAATGTTCACTAACTTCCAAGTATTTTATAATTTTTTTAATTTGCATTAATCTTGAATCTCAAAATACTTGCCTTCCCGTTTTTGCCTTCGTTAGAAATAAACAAATCACCATTTTCGGAAAAACAAATTCCTTCGGGTTGACTAAAGATTCGTTTATCTAATTCCATAATATCAATAATCTCACCTCTTATAGTCATAACAATCAGCCACTT
>DAOVTY010000050.1 GCA_030632865.1 Bacteroidota bacterium | reverse complement strand
TTCAGTAATACGGCGTTTAATTTCCACCATATCTACACACTCGGTACGCCCTCCAACACACACATCCAGACCCCGGCGCCGAAGTACTGAATGTTTTTTTCCCATGCATGGATATCCTTACGACAAGTATGATTTACCATTCATTTGAGCTACTGCTAGTGCAGATTTTACAAAACGTAAAACTTTCTCTTGCACATCTTCCGGAATGGTTTCGTCGCCTGCATCTTGCACATCGCGACCGTAAATGCCAAATGCCGGTAAACCTTTTTGCGAATACCCTGCCAACGCAGCAGCTAAATAAACTGCTCCCGGACGTTCAGTTCCGTTAAATCCCCAAACAGCTTTCGGAATAGATGGATTTGTGTCCATAACCTCGGTTCCGTAACACCAGCACGGAGTAACTGTTAACGAAACACTAACTCCTTCGCGATCAAATTTATCGGCGCACATTGCAGCCTCAGCAACTCCTCCAATTGTTGAATCTGCAATTACACACTCAACTTTTTCTCCACTTGGGAAACGTAAATTATCCTCGATTAGCTTTACGGCAGCTTTTGCCATATTCATTGTTTGTACTTCGAGTGATTCGCGAACACCCTCTTCGCGCCCATCAATTACCGGACGGATACCAATTTTAGGAAGTCTTCCTATTAATCTGTTTGCCATTATTTATTGATTATTTATGAATGATTATTAATTATTTAGTTAAAATACAGTTCAAATAATAAATAGCAATTAATCATTAATCAATTACTCCATCTGTGCTGTACTGTGCTGCAATATAAAAATATTTGAGTTGATAAAAAAATGCATTTTATGAACATGCTCTTGAATGTGCTTATTATCAGATAAAAGCAAGAATTGTAGAATCAATGATTTTATTATTTTTAACAACTATAAAATTATTCAACCAAAATTCCAATATATAATATTGATTAGTACTTTAGCCTTAATAATTCATAACTATTTCTATTGCGAAGTAAAACTACTTCTAATAATGAGTACGTATGAATTAATCAGGTTAGTAAATACGACCTAAAAAATATTCGATTATGAAAATAAAACTTCGTTTGCTCATTTTTTGTATAGTCACTGTTTTATTGACTTCAACTACAATATCGGCTGAAAATATTTACAAAATACTTACAGTTGATAGATGCGACAGTTTAATAAAAGCAAATGCGACCAATCCTAATTTTGTTATTCTAGATGTGCGCACCCACACCGAATGGGTTAACGATCATTTGCAAGGATCTATTAATCGAAGCACTCGTGATTCCGAATTTGATGATCAATTAAACGCATTACCAAAACATAAAATTTTCCTGATACATTGTCAATCGGGCGGACGAAGTGCTGGTGCTTTTACAACAATGCAGAATCTTGAATTTGCCGAAGTTTACGAAATGCAAGGCGGAATTGGCAGTTGGAAAGGCAATGGATTTCCAACAACATCGGTACTTGCCCCTAAATTAATGCTTGTTTCGTACACCGATAGTTTAGAAAATTCAACTAACAGCGATACAATCAATATTACAATTACAAATCGTGCGAACGAAATTCTAACTTTTACATCAATAACTTTTAACGATTTTCATGTAATCACAAATAATTTCGACATTAATAAAACAATAGGTGGTGCCGATGATTACACATTTTCGATATTTCATTCGCCAGGTTATTCTGAAGATGATTCAACTAACATTTTTATAGAGAGTAACGGTGGTGAGTTAGAATTAAATATCGTTTTCAAAGATGGTGTAATTCAAACAATTGATTCCGATTTCTTGAAGAACAAATTGGTTGTTTATCCAAATCCTGCAAAAAATAATCTGTATGTAAAAAACAGTTCTTTATTAAATATAGAAGAGGTTTCCGTAATTAACTTAAAAGGACAAATTATCTTTCAAAATAATTACTATTCAATGTATAATGGCATTGATATTTCCGGATTAAAAAGTGGAATATATTTTGTTCGCATAAAAACTGAAAACGAATTATTTTCTGAGAAAGTGATTATTAGGCAGTAATTATATTTTAGTGGAGTTTGAAGCAGTTAACAAATTTTTTCATAAAAACCGTTAAACAAATTTAACCGTATGTAATTATTCGAAAAATCGATATACTTTTGAATTAATATTTGAATCAAAAATATATCAAAATGATTTGGTATTACTCTGAATACAAAAGCCTATTTATGAAATTTAACAGCTCTGTTTATATCTTTATTTTTCTTATTGCAATATTTTCATCTACCGTAGAAGCTCAAATAATTTCGGGCAAAATTACAAACGAAAACAATGACCCGATTCCTTATGCAACAATTTTTGTTCACGAAACTAAGGAAGGTACAATATCTAACACCGACGGTGATTTTAAACTTCAATTAGAAAAAGGAGTTTACAATTTAGCAATAAGGTCGTTGGGTTTTATTCAGGTTGAAAAAGAGGTTAATTTAAACAGCGATTCTCTTCAATTTAATCTAACTCTTAAAAGTCAGAAGTACGAAATTAAGGAGGTTAAAATATTTCCGGGAGACGAAGATCCGGCCTATTATATTATTCGAAAGGCAATTACTAAGGCTCCCCACTATCGTCAAAATATAAAACATTACGAAGCTGATTTATATATTAAAAGCAACTTTGAATTTACTAATATTCCCAAAATATATCAGAACAAAGTTGAGATTGAGGGTAAAAAAATGAAGCATTATTTCAAAGAAAATGTTACATATGTAATTGAATCTCAGAATAAGATTTCTTATGATTACCCAAATAAATACGACCAAAAAGTAGTAAGTAAAAAGAGCTCTCTGGTGGGTTTCGACGAACCACCGGTTATGCAATTAATGACGAGTAGTTTCTACGAAGAACGTCCAAATCAGGTTATTTCGCCCCTATCGTCGCTTGCATTAAAACATTATAAATTTAGGTACGAAGGATTTATTACGGTCGGCAACTTAGATGTTTTTAAAATTAAAGTTACACCAAAACGAAAAAGCGATGAATTGGTTGAAGGTTACATTTATATAGTTGACAAATTATGGTGCATGTACAATATTGATTTTAGCACGAGTATGGAGTTTTTCAAATATAGAATTAAGCAACAATTCGAGAATTTAGGCAACGGAAATTGGCTGCCAATTTCGATAAATGTAAATGGTAATTTATCTATGCTCGGTTTAAGGGCAAATTTTTATTATGGCACTTCGGTAAAATACAATGCAATTGAAAGTAATAATTTAATAGATGAGCAAGTTACAACTACCACAACGACAAAAAATGACACGATAATTTCAAGAAAAAAAAGTGAGAAAGAGCTTTTGCTACGCAGAGAATTAAAGCAAATTATTGACAAAGAAGAATACACAAATCGCGAAGTAAATAAAGTATCGCGATTAAACCGTAAAATACTTAAAGAGCAATATAAAGATTCCACAATTACAGCTCCAAGCTACAGCGATTATAAAGTTGATGATGTTAAAGACTCGATTAACACCGAAATTTTGTGGGACACAATTCGGGCCATTCCTTTAACACCCGCCGAAATTGAAAGTTATACTTTGGCCGATTCGCTTATTCTGTTAGATAAAATGGAAACTGATTCTGTTACGGTCGATAAAAAGAAAAAAGAGAAATCGCTATTTTCAAAGATTACATTTGGAGATTATGATTTGGCAAAAGATTCGTTGGTTAGATTGCGATACGATGGATTATTATCTTTAGAAAACTATGATTGGAATACTGTTGACGGGTTTAAATACAAACAGAAATTGGAGTGGCGAATAAATCCCGATTCGGCAAAATACATTTATTTAACTCCCGAAATTGGTTATGCAATTAATCGAAAAGCTGTTTATGGTTCGTTTACAGGCCGGCTCAGAAATATTATTGGTGACGGGAACAATTTTGGTTTTGCCATTGGAAAAGAGAGTCGCGATTTTAAATCTGCACCACAGGGAATCGATCCCGGACTTAATGCAATCAGTTCGTGGTTTTTTGCTGAAAACTATATGAAATTATATGAGACAGAGTTTTTCAAGTTGAACATTTCGCAACGTGTAAAGAAAGATTTCACACTGTTCTCCGCAGTTGAATACAATCAATTTTTCCAACTTAAAAATAGTACATCGTATATAATTAACGACAATAGAGAATATTCACCAAATATTCCAAAAGGATTTATAGAAGATAGTCCGGAGTTGCAACAGCAAAAGAGCTTTAATTATTCAGTTGGATTTAGCTACAAAAAACGCCAACGAAAACCTTGGCTGCAAGAGTCTCCATTTTTGTTTATGAGTGATTTTTACAGTTTCAATTTAAACTTTAAAAATGGTGTTAAAAATATTTTTTCATCGGTTGCTAATTACAGTCAAATTGATTTCAATTTTCATCAGCAAGCAAATATTTCGCCAAGTGCAGGAATAGATTGGAAAGTAAATGCGGGCTATTTTTTCAACAATGATCAGATGCATTTTTCGCAGTTTAAACATTTTAACACTTCAGAAATATTAGTTCCGTTTAAACAATTTTCAAACACTTTTCAGTTATTAAACGATTATGAATTCAGCACAAATCAAAGCTACTTAAACGTTGCAGCAGAATTTAGATCTGAATATCTATTACTCCGTTATTTATCGTTTTTAAATAAACGTACTTGGAGCGAAAGCATTCATCTAAATTATCTTACAACTCCAGATTTAAAAAATTACTGGGAAGCAGGATATAGTTTAAATAGTTTGTTTTTTGTTGGTAACATTGGAGTTTTTACAGGATTTAAGGGAAATAAATTTGAAAGTGTAGCTGTTAAAATTTCGATTTCGGGGTTTGATTAGGAGAGAGTAGTTGCAGTATTCGGTATAAAAACTTGAACCTCTAAACTTTGATTTTTTTAAACTTGAAACCTGAACCCCGGAACTTGAAACTTTAAACCCGGTACTACTTTATCAACTCAAACGACTGCCTGGCAATTTCCAACTCTTCGTTTGTGGGAATTACAAGAATCTTAGTTTTTGCTCCTTCGTTATTGATTTCCCTAATTTTGCTAGTTCTAATCTTATTCTTCTCACCATTCAATTCAAGTCCAAAATAGTTCATATTTTCGCAAACGAGATTACGAATTATCGAATCGTTTTCGCCAATACCTGCAGTAAATACAATTGCATCCAAACCATTCATTGCAGCAGCATAATTCCCAATATATTGTTTAATTCGGTAAGCGTACATTTTGTAAGAAAGCTCGGCAATTGCATCACCTTTTATAACACGCGATTCTATATCACGCATGTCTGTATCACCTGTTAAACCAACCATTCCACTCTTTTTGTTTAGTAAAGTAGAAACCTCTTCAATAGAATATCCTTTTTGTTCAACAAGATAAAAAATAATAGATGGGTCTATATCTCCGGAACGAGTACCCATAATAAGACCGTTAAGCGGTCCCAAACCCATAGAAGTATCAACACAAACTCCATTTTTAACAGCTGCCATAGATGCACCATTACCTATATGAATGGTAATTATCTTGGTATCGGATTTACCTAAATATTCGATAGCTTTTTGTGAAACAAATTTATGCGACGTTCCGTGAAAACCATATTTCCGGATTCCCATATTTTCATACAATTCAGCAGGAATTGCATAACGATATGCAACATCTGGTATTGTTTGATGAAAAGCCGTATCGAAAACAGCAATTTGTACGGCATTAGGAAATACCTTTTCAGCAACTTCAATACCGGTAAGATTCGCAGGATTATGAAGCGGAGCTAATGGAAAAAGTTCTTTAACTTTTGCTTTTATATCATTGTTAATTTCAACAGTTTTTGTAAAAGCTTCGCCGCCGTGTACAACGCGATGTCCTACTGCTTTAATTTCTGAAGGATCAGCAATTACTCCTATTTTTTTATCGGTAAGAAGTTCGGCAACTCTTTCTAAACCAACAGTGTGATTTGGAATTGGAAAAGTTTCAACTATTTTATTTTCAACTCCTTCTATAAAAGTTTTATGAATTAAAGTCCCCTCTTTTAAGCCAATTCTTTCTACTATACCACTCGATAATGGTAACTCAGTTATCATATCAATTAATTGATATTTAATTGAAGAGCTGCCGGCGTTAACTACTAAAATATTTTTACATGCTCGTTTCATAAAAACTACTCTTGATTTTGTGCTTGAATTGCGGTAATAACCACCGTATTAAATATATCGTCAACAGTACAACCTCTACTTAAGTCGTTTACAGGCTTGTTTAATCCTTGCAACATCGGACCAATTGCAACAGCTCCAGTTTCGCGCTGTACAGCTTTGTACGTATTATTTCCGGTATTCAAATCAGGAAATATCAAAACATTAGCCCGACCTGCAACATCTGAATTTGGCATTTTACTTTTACCAACCACTGGGTCAACGGCAGCATCGTACTGAATTGGTCCTTCTATTTTTAAATCAGGATGTAAAGATATTGCTTTTTGGGTAGCCTGTTTTACTTTTTCAACTTCTTTTCCACTTCCCGAAGTACCCGATGAATAAGATAGAAGTGCAACTTTAGGATCTATCCCAAAAGCTTTTGCCGACTCGGCAGATGAAATTGCGATTTCGGCCAGTTGATCGGCATTTGGATTAATGTTTACTGCACAATCGCCAAACACAGAAACATGATCGTCGAGACACATAAAAAACACTGATGAAACAGTTGAGACTCCGGGACGAGTTTTTATAAATTGTAATGCTGGTACAATAGTATGAGCAGTTGTGTGTGCAGCTCCCGACACCATTCCATCGGCATGACCTTTGTACACCATCATTGTACCGAAAAAAGAGACATTGAGCATTGTATCTTTAGCCATGTCTTCAACAATATTTTTATGTTTACGCAAATCATAATATGTTTTCCAATAATCTTCGTAATGCTCTGATTCTGAAGGGTCGATAATTTTAATATCTCCATTTATTTTTAATCCATTTTTAGAAGTCTGTGCCAAAATATCTTCCTTTTTACCTAACAATGTAATATCAACAACATTTTGTTCAACAAGATAAATTGCTGCTTCCAAAATTCTTGCATCAGTACCTTCTGGTAAAACTATATGTTTTTTTGATGCCTTAGCTTTAGTTACCAAATTGTATTGAAACATACGAGGTGTCATAACATCAGTACTAAAGCTTTTAAACTTATCCATAGAAAAGTCGGCTGCAATATATTTTTCGAAAGTGGCAATACTCAATTCAATCTTTTTAGTGTCATTAGGTCTGATTCGAGATTTAACATTCCCAACTTTATTTGCAACAACAAATGTTACATCATCTACCAGAATAATGGGGACAACGTTTGGCAAACCATCAATTAATTTAAGAATTGGTTTACCCGGAACTAAACCTCCCGTTAATATAAGGCCAGAAATAGATGGATAATTTGCGGATGCATTAGCCTGAAGCGCCCCCATAATAATATCTGCTCTATCGCCTGGAGTAATTACAAGACAATTTTCGCCTATTCTCTCGAGATAATTTCTAAGCTGCATTGCACCAATATTGAACTGCTCGGCTCGTTTATACATTAAAGATTCCCCAAACAAAACTTCACCTCCAATTTCATCATTAATTTCTTGAATTGTAGGACTACTTAGTTTTTTTATTTCGGGAATAATACCTATTGTGGTTTCAGAGGGAATTACTTTTTTCAATTCCTCTGCCATAGTTTCACAGTCGCTTTCAAGAACCCTATTCATAACAACAGCCTGAATAAAAACATCTTTAGCGGCATAACTTTTTACTGCCAAATCAAGATTTGAGACTGCATCTTTAATATCTTTATTATTAGCAGAACTTACTAAAATAGTTGGTATCGAAAGATTTTTGGCTATCTCTGCATTTAAATCAAACTCTATTGCAACACCTTTACTTTCAAAGTCAGAACCTTCAACAAGTATTACATCGAATCGTTTTTCAAGATCTTTGTACTTTTCAATAATTTTATCTATTAATCGAACTTCTTGTCCAAGATTTTTATATTTAACTACTTGCGACATTGTAAAACCATAAGCTTCTTTATACTCCATATCCAAGTTGAAATACGAGAGCATTGTTTCGATATGATTATCTCTTTTTCCATGCGGATAATCACCTATAATTGGTCTGAAATAACCAACCCGGCTAACTTTCGAAAGTAAAATATTTAACACTCCAATTGCTACAACAGACTTACCTGTCATCGATTCAGTATTCGCTATATAAATCCCTTTATTCATTTCATTATTATTTTAGTATTTCGAAGGTATTCGATAGAACTCGCCCATAATTATTCCTCTGTGTCCGTCAGCTAACAGATGCTCGTTTCACTTTTCTTTAATTCGAATTAATCACCTGATTATATGATACTTACAGCCACATTGTAAAATGTAGCGTAAAAGTAATAAAGATAGTTTGGTAACTAGAATAAAAATGTACTAAATTCATACAAAAAAAATGTCACGCTTCGTTTTTAAAAACCAAAGCGTGACAAATTTGAATCTTTTATATGGCGGCTATCCAAAAACTAAATTATACTGCTCATTCAATAATTAATTAACAGTTCTTGCATGTTTACTCGTTGCTAATCTTTTTCAGGAGAAAGGTATTTATAAACAACTCCGGCTAATAATGCTCCAACTATAGGTGCTACCCAAAATAGCCACAACTGCCCCAATGCCCAATCGCCAACAAATAGTGCCTGACTTGTGCTACGCGCAGGGTTAACTGATGTGTTTGTTACAGGAATACTGATTAAATGGATAAGCGTTAAACTCAACCCAATTGCCAAACCAGCCAAATACTTTGGAGCTTTAGAATGTGTTGCACCTAAAATAACAATCAAGAACATAAATGTCATTACTACTTCTATTACCAAAGCAGAAAGCATGCTATAACCTCCCGGAGAATGTTCGCCATAACCGTTTGCGGCAAAACTACCTAACTCAAATCCAGGCTGTCCGCTTACGATAACATAAAGAATTCCTGCACCTGCAATTCCGCCCAAAACCTGCGCAATAATATAAGGTAACAAATCTTTTGCATCAAATCTTCCACCCATCCAAAGTCCTACCGATACTGCAGGATTTAAATGACATCCGGAAATATGCCCGATTGCATACGCCATTGTAACTACAGTTAAACCAAAAGCAAGGGCAACGCCCACAAATCCAATTCCTAACTCAGGAAAACCGGCAGCAAGAACAGCACTACCACAACCTCCCAGAACCAACCAAAGTGTTCCGATAAATTCAGCAACTAATTTTTTCATATATTTTAATTTAAAATGCCACCAGTCTAATTGAAAATTGTGTTTTTTATTCGACGAATAAAACTGAATGCGGCGTTAATATTATTTTTGAAAGTTATGTAAAATCAATTGGAAATGCAAAACCTAATAAAAGGGAATAATTTTAATGACATTAAAATGCTAGTAATACTTAAAAGAAGTTTGTAAAGCCTATAAAAAATAATAAATTAGCAACCCATTTAAAAATCAAATAAAATTTAAATTGTGAAAATATTAAAACTAAAACTTCACTGGCAAATATTAATTGCTTTAATTCTTGCTGTTTTTTTTGGATACTATTTTCCGCAGGGTGTAGAATATATTGCCTGGATGGGCGATATTTTTTTACGAGCCTTAAAGATGGTCATTATACCGTTAATTTTCAGTTCTATTATTAGTGGTGTTACAAGCATGGGAGAAGGCAATAATCTTGGTCGAATGGGATTAAAAACACTTACCTACTATTTAGCTACAAGTACACTTGCTATTGTAACGGGTTTATTAATCGTTAACCTTGTAAAACCCGGTGTGGGTGTCGATCTTGGGTTCACACAATCTGTTGATGGATTGGTTGACAATGCTGGATCTGTAAAAGATATTCTCTACCGATTAGTACCTGACAATATTGTTAATGCGATGGCTCAAGGCACAATCCTTTCAGTTATTTTCTTTGCAATAATTTTTGGTTATTTTATTACAACTGTTGATAATAAATATAAAGAGTCTCTTACAACTTTTTTTGATTCAATTTTTGAGGTTATGATGAAAATAACTCTGTTCATCATAAAATTTACGCCACTCGGTATTTTCGGAATTGTAGCAAATGAAGTTGCACGAAACTCTGAGCAACTTGCAAATATTGCAGGGAGCCTTGCCATATACAGTCTTTGTGTTATTGCCGGCTTACTGATTCATGCATTTATATCTCTTCCGTTAATAGTTCATTTTGTTGGAAAAGCAAAACCATTTACCCATTTCAGAAATATGGCAACTCCGTTACTAACGGCTTTTTCAACTTCATCGTCGAGTGCCACACTTCCGTTAACAATGGAAGCCTTGGAACATAAAAGTGGAGTCTCTAATAAAGTTACCAGTTTCACGCTACCACTTGGCGCCACAATAAATATGGATGGAACAGCACTTTACGAATGTGTAGCAGCAATGTTTATTGCGCAAGCTTATGGAGTTGATTTATCGTTTACTCAACAAGTACTTGTGGTGTTTACAGCATTACTCGCTTCTATTGGTGCTGCCGGAATTCCAATGGCTGGATTGGTAATGATAACAGTTGTATTAACTGCAATCGGGTTGCCGCTGGAGGGAATCGGATTGATTTTAGCCGTTGATAGAATTCTTGACATGCTCAGGACTTCGGTAAATGTTTGGAGCGACAGTTGTGGTGCTGTTATAATTGCACGTACGGAAAGAGAGGAAACTAAAGTGGCAATTTAGGAAGATGTTTTCATTCGCAATTTTACAAATTTTAAACTTTAAACTCTCTACAAAACACCTTGTTTTATCGACGTTCTACATTAGTCGAATAAATATTTTGTTTAACAGATAAACATAATTTCTTTCAAATATTTCTTGTAATATTGTAGTATAAATTGAAATTCGTACAATGAAACTCTTTAAATATCGAATTGTAAATCATATCCTGTTTTGGATATTTATTTACGCATTTTATACCCTCCCGATGATACTATCATACGGACTAGATTACAAATCGTTTGTAAATGTTCTCTACATTCCATTCGATATTATTACCGTTTATATTATAATCGAATTTCTTATTCCGATATATCTATTTAAAAAGCGCAATTTTATAGTTTTTACAGCTGGGATAATTATGGTAGTTGGAATTAATATTTTTATTCAACAATTCATAAAATACAATATTCAGGGTTTGCTTGGTTTTTGGGATCCGCCTCGTGGTAAATTTGTATCAGAAATGTTCTATGCACTTTTAATCAATTTTATGATTGTGGGAATAGCCTCGGCACTTAAACTTTTTAGTTACTCCTACAATATGCAACTAAAAAAATCTGAATTGGAACATAAAACAGTTCAGTCGGAACTTGGTATTTTACGGTCGCAAATTAACCCTCATTTTCTCTTTAATGTACTTAATAATATAGACGCACTTATTTTCGAGGATAAAGATAAAGCTTCGAATGCAATTTTTCTGCTGTCGAAAATAATGCGGTATATGTTGCACGAATCTCCGCACGAAAAGGTTAAACTGGATAGTGAAATTACATATATTAAAGATTATTTGGAACTTGCAAAATTGAGTTTTGAAGACTCCAATTTTCTTGAATTTAAAACATCGGGGTCGATTTCGGGGAAGCAGATTCCACCGCTTCTTTTTATTCCCCTAATTGAAAATGCGATTAAGCACTGCAACAAAAAATCTAAATTACCAGGTATTCAAATAAATTTTAATACTGTTAATGAATTTGTTGAATTAACTACTTCAAATTATATAAAACCCGGCAATCAAAAATTACCAAACAATAGTACAGGAACCGGCATCAAAAATGTTGAAAAGCGATTAAAACTTATTCACGGAAAAAATTACATCTTTGAAATTAAACAAGATTTGGATAAATTTAAAGTATATCTTAAAGTTCCTCTAAAATGAAACGACCTTGAAATTTAATTTGCTTTTTCTCGATACAATATTTAATTTCAACGTGAGATACATCGAATACCTTTAAAAAAATAAAACTGATAAAATGAAAATGAATTGCATAGCCGTTGACGATGAAATTCTTGCACTTAAAAAAATTAAACGCTATACCGATAAAATTGATTATCTAAATTTAGTAGGATCGTTCGACAATGCTCTATCCACATTTTCATTTATTCGCGAAAATCAGATTGACCTTATCTTTCTTGACATTCAAATGGATGAGTTTACAGGCATCCAATTACTTGAAACTATTAAGAACCCGCCACATGTAATTTTAACCACAGCATTTGATGAATATGCTATAAAAGCATACGAATTAGATGTAATGGATTATCTTTTAAAACCCATTCCGTTTGAACGTTTTGTAAAAGCAGTAGAAAAAGTGTATGCAAGATTTTTAAAGGATCAGAATCATAAACTTTCTATTAACAATTTGGAAGCTGCAATACAACAGCCTATCAAACCTAACCATACTTTTATTAAATCAGGTAATAAAACTATTAAGGTTCATTTCGATAAAATACTTTATATTGAAGGAATGCGTGACTATTTGCAAATTCATATGGAAGAGAACAAAATTATGACGTTGCTTAATTTCAAAAAGATGGAAGAGTTACTTGATTCACAAAAATTTATCAGAGTACATAAATCGTATATTATTGCTATCGATAAAATAGATTATTTTGAAAATAACGCTATTAAAATTGGGAGCAAACTAATTCCGGTTAGCACAACATACAAAGTTGCTTTTCGTAATTTGCTGAGCAAGAATAACTTTCTATAATTATTCAACAACTATTTTTCTCATTTTATCAACAAATACTTCCGTCTAATTTATTTGTGTTCTATAATTATAAATTTATTGATTTTTCTATTTTTGTACCTTCTATTTAAGTTTATAATTAATACGCAAAATGAAAAAAGGAATTCTTACAATACTTCTGTTTGGTTTTTTATTTGGATTCACTAATTGTGAAATGGAAAAGAGCAATATTGTTTATAATAAACAATACATTGATGAGATTAAAGCCGCAAAAAAAGCCTTTATGTTTTATCTTCTAGGGAATAATGTACCTGGAGGTACCGTTGCCGTTATGAAAGATGGTAAAATCATTTACTCTGAAGGAATAGGACTGGCATCAAAAGATCTTGAAGTTCCGGTTACTCGCGAAACAAAATTCAGAATTGGTCAAATATCAGAGTTATTTACATCTTTTATTTACCTTAGAATGGTTGAAGAAGGAACTTTAAATCCTGACTCTTTAATACAACATTACTTTTCTAATTTTCCTGAAAAAGAATTCCCTATTTCTTTACGGCAACTGGCTGATCAAACTTCTGGCTTAAGAGATGCAAAAAGCAAGGAATTCGATTCTCAAGAACTTAATATTTCGCTTCGTAAAGGAATAGATAAATTTAAGAATGACACGCTATTTTATATGCCAGGTTTTGTACAAACAGATTGTATGTTTCAATACAACCTGCTTGGTGCTATTATGGAAAAGGCAACTAAGAAAAACTTCAATAAAATTTTAAAAGATTACGTTACAGATACGCTAGCACTAGCCAACACTGTGATTGACGATCCGTTTATAACCATAAAAGGACGAACTAACTTTTATGACTATAGCTTTATTTCGCAGACAGTAAATGCAACATTTAGAGACATGCGTTATAAGGCTCCATCACAAGGAATACTTTCGAATGCTGAAGATTTAGTAAAATTTGGAAATGCTGTTTTCAATTCCAATATTCTTTCAGACAAATCTAAAGAAGAAATGTTTAAACCTGCAATTCTGTATAAAAATGTTCCGGCAAACATTACTAACGGATGGTTATTAATGTACGACCAAAATGAGAGCCCAATATATGGGAGAAGGGGCGAAGTAACTGGAGGAAATTCAGCACTGATTGTTTATCCTGAATATGACTTAATAGTAGCATTTACTACGAATATAAACACAAGCAATTTTGGTAGGCTTATATTTGATATTTCAAAACATTTCACCCCAAAATTGGAAGATAAAAAAGAATAAGAGAAAGTAGAAATTAACGCAAACAAGAAACACAGCTGCGTGCCTGTGGCATAATAAGAATTCTTCCTAACGGAATTTGTTTATGACAATGTACACATAATCCAAAATCATCATCATCAACTTTAGTAAGTGCCAGATTAAGGTTATCTAATTTTTCAACTGCTTTTCGGAGAGCAGCTTCTGTTACACTTTTATTATTAATCGCATCCATTCGCGAGATACGGCCAATTGCATTTTCTGGTTCAATAGGACGTGTTAACTCTCTATATTCAGCAACCTTAATTTTGGTTTTTTGTATTTCAGATTCAATTTTCTTTTTGATTTCTATTTTGTTAAGTTCTACCACAATAAAAAGTTTACAAGATTTATTTAAAAGATTGCTATAGAATATTTAGATATTTTACTGGAGTACAACTTCATTATTTATAGCAACTTGGAGCTTTAATAACATTTCTAACAAACCGCTAAGCACTTTCACAAAAAATTAACAAAAATTGCTTTAATATAGATTCATTTTTTTGAATAAAACGAT
>DAOVTY010000112.1 GCA_030632865.1 Bacteroidota bacterium | reverse complement strand
TGGCTAAAATCTCGTTTATAATTTTCATCAATCGTCTCTGATAATTTCTAAAAATAGTAAAATTCAAGGCGCAAGTAAATCCAAATACCGGAATTTACTATTGTAAATGAGGATTTTGAATTTGTGAAGTAACGCAGAAGTTTGCATTTTTAGGAATTATCAGTTACAACTCTTTTATCCACTCCTTTACAACTTCCAAAGATGGTTCTATTCCTTCTGATTTTAATTTATATTTAACAGCAACCACAGCAGGTCCCTGCGAAACTCCATAATTTGCCATTTGTGTTTTGTCTGAGATTACTTTTATTACAACATCTTTTCCTAGCTCGGTAATTGCACGGTGTATTTTACTATTTAGCTTGCTGTTTTCCTCTTTGTTTTCGCCAAGAATAAGTATTTCGCTACGTTTCGATTTTATTTTAAGTTTTAGCTTTTTGTTGATACGCTTTTGAATGGCTGCAACTAATTCGGTTTTTGGTGGAATTTGCGAAACAAATGCAATTTTACCATCGATACAAATTGTTGGAATATTTTTTACCATCAACGACGACATGAAAGATACTGCCTCCATTTTTTTAATGGCATGTTCGCGCCATTCTACAACTCCATCAAATTGTGGAGCAACCTGTTTTACCGCTTCAACCATATATTGACAAGGTGCGCACGATTCAGAATCGAGAGTAATTATATCAACAATAACTTTGTCAGACTGCCCGTAATCTTTCATGTTAAAAATTTCGAGAGTACTCTCTTTCTTGTCTAAAGCACGCACAACATCTTGTTTATATTTGTCGTGCACCAACTCCGAAACAGCTCGCAAATTTGCTGGCGGTGTGTCCATTGGAAGATCGCAACCCGGAGCAAGAAGAAAACCTTTTTTACCTGCCAGGTCCATGTTCTCAATAGCATTTTCCCTACAATCATCTTCGTCTCCCATTAACATTACAGTTGTTAATTTCAGGTTTCCTCCAAAACTAATTTCCTTTTTTAATGCAATTTCTTTAACAAAATCTAGCGGAATATTTTCATCGATAGAAACATTATCGGGCTTGCAATTACACATCGATTCGATATTTTGCTGAGCATGTCCGCAAACAAAAAATGAGCTTAACTTGTCGGCCTTTCTTATTGAATCAAAAATTTCGGAAACATAAGGAGTAACAAAAGTTTCGAAAGTTACCGGGTCAATTTGGCTTGTCATTGGGTCAACAACCGCAATTATATCGCAACCGGCATCCATTAAATACTCTGCCATTTTATTGCCCACTTTTGTACAAAACTCCATCACCTCATTTACTTCGTCGGGCGCTTCAAAAAGTTTCATAAAAATGTCGGTTCCCATTAAATGAAGCGCAAGTGTAAATGGTCCGGTAATTAATCCGTAGAGAGCAATATTGGGATATTTTTCGCGTAGAGCTTTTGTGGCTTTCACTACTACCGGAATTCTGCCATCGGTTATTGACGGAATTTTCAGGTCGGCTAGTTTTGTACCATCAGCCAATGGATGTGTAACAACTGCAGGCGGATTGTGCGATGCCCACTTCAACTCGCACCCTAAAATTTCTGCTTCAATTTGCAGGTCGAAAACCACGGGAATTCCATCAGGATTATATTCCTCAATAGATTTACTAATTCCTTTTATAACTTCATCAGAAGACTTCAAATATGTCTCTGCATCAACTCCGGTTAAAAAACCACCATGCACACCAACGAATGGAACCCAAGGCACCCGTTCGACTGTTTCTAATGCAAATGCCTTTTTAATTAATTCTAATCCATTCATTATGTAGTATTTTTTATGAAATTTAGTAGTGATAAATCTTTATAAATTGAGAGATTCATCTTCTTATATCGTCGAAATGACAACTTTAATTAATACACCGCAGTCCAATAAAATCCATTTTAGTTATATGTTTTCATCATATAAATCAAACATACTTATCCTGTTTCGAGAAAATATGGTTCCTCAATCAACTTAATTTAAAATAAACTAGAATGAAAAAAATATTGCGTAATTAGCAGCAAACTTCTTTGTCTAATTACTAACATACTAATTACTTAATTTAATCTACCTGCGAATTTAAGTAATCAACCAATCCTTGCGGGTCGGGAGCATAAGCATCGGCACCAACTTTTTCTTTAAAATCGTCGGTTACAGGAGCACCACCAACAGCAATTTTTGCATCAGGAACTGCATCTTTAATGGCTTTTGTAATTTTCTCCATATTAACCATGGTAGTTGTTAGCAGAGCCGACAAACCAACAAATGCATTTTCGTGTTCTTTCAATGCTTCAACAAACTGATCTGCTTTTACATCGGTTCCAAGATCAACCACTTTCCATCCGTTTCCTTCAACCATCATCGACACTAAATTTTTACCAATGTCGTGCAAATCTCCTTCAACTGTTCCGATAATAAAAGTGCCTTTTTGAACAACAGCACCCGACTCGAAAAATGGTTTTAGGTGAATCATTGCCGTATTCATTGCTTTTGCCGACATTAAAACTTGTGGAACAAAAACTTTGTTTTCACGGAATTTAACTCCAATTTTCCCCATGCCAATCATCAATCCCTGAGTAAGAATATCTTGTGCATTAACGCCTTCGTCAATTGCTTGTTTCGTTAATTCGTCAGCGCCATCCTGTCCTTTCATTTGTGGTGGATACGGAGCCGCCTTATTAATTTTTCCAAACTCAATACATTCTGCAATTTTCGATAATAATTCGCTCATGGTTTTATTTTGATATATATTTTTGACAAATGTAACTTCGAAAATAGTTACAAAAAATAGTATTTTCTTTGAAAAAGATGTAATATATTACTTTATTTAATTTATGAAAAGAAATTTTATACATGAGAGTTGAAAAACGTTACTTCAAAATTCCATATCCTTTAATTGAAGAGCAAAAGAAGAATGCTCTTACACGTAATTTGTATTTAACTGAAATTGGCGAAATTGAGGTGGAACAAGGAACAATTTGGAGCGAAGATTCTACGGATGAAAATTATCTGCTCGTTTATTGTACCAAAGGAAATGGATTTGTACAAATTCTTGGCGATCAAATTCCGATTTCTGACGACCAGTTTTTTATTATTCCTAAAAAAGAGGAATTTAAGTTTTACTCTGTTTTGAATATTAATTCCCGTTTTCTGATTGCACGTTTTAACGGGCAAACCGCCCGCCAAATGGGCAAAGAGTTTTCACTAATTCGCAATCTTATTCCATCGGTAAATAATATGGTTGCAAACCGCGACATGTTGTTCGACGAGATTTTCAATAATCTCTCGAAGGGTTTTCACAACGATAATCTTGAGTATATCAGTTTTTGTTTCGGGCATCTACTTGCAACATTTATTTATGCTAACAAAACTAGCGACGACATTGCCGATGAATCAAGTCCGGTAGTTAGGCGCGCAATAAATTTTCTTGGTAAAAGTTTGGGTGTAAAATTAACTCTAAATCAACTTGCAGTCGAAGTTGGCTACTCTCCAACATATCTTTCTACGCTTTTTAAAAAGGAAACCAACTATTCACCAATCAGTTATTTTTCTCACCTGAAAATTGTAAAAGCATGCGAGTTATTAGACTATACAAATATGAAAGTGAAAGAAATTTCTTTCAATTTGGGTTATTCCGACCCCTACTATTTTTCGAAAGATTTTACTAAAAAAATAGGATTGTCGCCGCGCAATTACCGAAACCGTGTAAGTTGAAAATTTGGATACTATTTCAATTAATATATCTTTAAATTAAAATTATAATCGAAGCCAGAATGACCACACCTTTCCTAATTTTCATAATTATATCTGCAGTAGCACTGTTGCTTTTTATGGTGCTAAAACTCAAAATAAGCGCATTTATTTCGCTTCTAATAACTGCTATTTATGTTGGTATTGTAGCCGGAATGCCACTACAAGAGATTACAAAAGCTATTCAGGACGGAATGGCAGGAACACTCGGATTTGTAGCGACGGTGGTTGGTTTAGGTGCAATTTTTGGTCAGATGTTGGAGAGTTCGGGCGGGGCCGAATCGCTGGCTCATTATCTCATTAAAAAGTTTGGCGACAGTAAAGCTTCGTGGGCAATGGTAGTTACTGGTTTTATAGTTGCAATTCCTGTTTTTCTAGATGTTGGGTTTATTATTTTAGTTCCAATCATTTACGCACTTTCAAGAGACTCAAAACGTTCGCTTCTTTATTATGGAATTCCGTTGTTAGCAGGTTTAGCAGTAACTCACAGTTTTATTCCACCAACGCCAGGGCCAGTTGCAGTTGCCGATATTATTAATGTACAGTTGGGATGGGTAATTCTTCTTGGAGTAATAATTGGGTTTCCAACGGCAATTATTGCAGGGCCAATTTGGGGCAAATATATCTCCCAAAAAATATATATTGAGCCTCCAGTAGAGTTCGATAAGCCAAAAGAAAAAAAAATCGATGAAAAAAATCTCCCATCGTTTGGTTTAATTGCTGTTATAATTGCTGTTCCACTAGTTTTAATTTTGGTGAATACATTTACCGGACTGGCAGTTGATAAAGAAATTGTAACACAATCTATTTACACAGATATTCTTGAATTTATAGGACATCCGTTTTCGGCATTAATAATTGCAACATTACTTGCCACCTATTTTTTATGCGTTAAGCGCGGAATGGGCAAACAAAAAATTCTTGATTTAAGCACAAAAGCACTAGGACCGGCAGGTATAATTATTCTGATTACCGGAGCTGGCGGCGTTTTAAAACAAATTTTGGTTGATAGTGGCATAGGAACAATTATGGCAGAATCGATGGCAAATTCGGCTTTACCACCTATTTTACTCGCTTGGCTATTGGCTGCAGTTATTCGTGTAACACAAGGTTCGGCAACTGTTGCAATGATTACAGCCGCTGGAATTATTGCACCGGTTATAAGCGAGTTTGGGTTAAATGATCCGCAGCGAGCTCTGATAGTTTTAGCAATTGCGTCGGGAGCAACTCTTCTGTCTCATGTTAACGATAGTGGTTTTTGGCTTGTTGGAAAATACTTTGGAATGAACGAAAAACAGACCTTACAAACTTGGACCGTAATGGAGTCTATTATTGCAGTTTGTGGGTTGATTTTTACATTGTTTGCAAGTTTATTCTTTTAGAATATATATTTTCAACCTCAACAAAAAAGGGTAATTTCCGAAAAAAGTTAATTTGTTTGTTTCAATATTAAAAAAAATTATACTTTTGCACCGTCTTTAACGAAAAGACAACTAATGATTGACCCGTGGTGTAATTGGCAACACGTCTGTTTTTGGTACAGAAGAGTCCCGGTTCGAGCCCAGGCGGGTCAACACAGCAAAACCAGAAAGCTCTGTAAATGAAATATTTACGGAGCTTTTTTATTTATGCGGTGTCAAATAATTTAAAGTTTAAATTAGCTCGTTAGGTTACTTAAAAAAAGTAAGCTGGTTGTTTTCCCCAAATTCCAATTCATCATATATATACTCTTTACTAGCTTCGTAAACATTACCCGGCGAATCTTTTCCCGACAATTTTCTTACTGAATGCGCTATTAATTCATTATCGGCAAGAGGTTGTAATAAATCTTGCAACTCATTTTTAGTAAGCGGTTTTAGCCAATCATTCGCAAGTTCGTCTGTTAAAATAACAGGCATCCGAGAATCACCCGATAGCTTTGGGTTATTATGTATTTTGGTCATCAACCGATTGGCTTTTGTAGTAACTACCGAAAATGTATTTATCACTTTATTATTTTCAGGGTTTTTCCATTCGTTCCATAATCCGGCAAAAATGAGTGGTTTACCCTCTTTATGGCTAATGTAAAATGGGTATTTTTTGCCTCTAATATGGTGATACTCATAAAAACCTTCGGCAGGAATCAAGCAGCGCTGCTCTTCGGCTGATTTTATAAATGCCGGTTTTTCAAAAATACTTTCTCCTCGAGCATTAATAGTTTTATTCCAAATACTTTTTGCATTTTTTGCCCAGTGTGGAATTAATCCCCAATTAGACATTTGTGGTTTATATGGATTATTATTAGTGTATATAACAACTTTAGGATGTGCAAATCCTGAAACCTGAAACAATTTATCGTACTGTTTTAATGAATTTTCCCAATGCCGAACTTCTTTATCGTCATTGCTACGCTTTGCTCTTTTCAGAGCTACCTCCAATCTAAATCTTGCATTAAAACACATATTGTTCAATTAAAGTGTAAGACTTAAATTTATCAACGCCCAAATATCCACTTTTGTTTTAATTCTATTTCTATTTTTAAAAATACACAAATCTACACAGACAAATAGATTAAACCATTGCTCAATATAAAAGTCAAAGATCGGAAACATATTTTTTAAACATTTAATATTTATATCATGAAAACAAAAATTTTAAGTCTTTTAATTATTGCTGCATTATTTATTTCTACAGGAGTTTATGCACAGCAGCCAAACAGAAAACAAGTGTATAAACAAAATGCCGAGCAAAAAGCTATGATGACAAAACGTAATAGTAGTCAGAGAAGTAATTACCAAAAGTTTTTTACCGAAGAGCAACAAGAAGCGATGAAGACTCTACGATTAGAAACAGCCAACAACGTTAAGCCTTTTAAAAATCAACTTCGCGAGTTAATGGCTCATCAGCAAACTCTAACAACTGCCAACAATGCAGATTTAAAAGCCATCAATAAAAACATTGATAAAATGTCGGGAGTAAAAACTGAGATTGCAAAAATTATGGCTGCACAACAACAGCAAATCCGTTCTCTTTTAACAGAAGAACAACTGCTTAGATTCGACTCCCAAAAAAATAACAGAAGCAAAGGAAATAAAGGAAATTCAACAAGACCTCGCCAAAGAATGGGTGCATAAATAAAAATTGAATAAATTATAATTACAAAGCTGGTTTAAAAACCGGCTTTTTTTGTGCCCTTTTTACCGATGAATTATGCACGTTCAACGAAAAAACTTTCGTTATTAGCTATGTTTAAAATAATTTAGCAATCGGTAAAACAAAACTACAACAATTAAATAAATTGCTATGAAACAAAAATTGCCCATACTCTTAACATTATTCATTATTTTATTTGCCTTTTCGTCTTGTATTTTTTCGGGGCCATCGTTAAAAGGAAATGGAAAAGTTATTGAAGAGACACGTAAAACTGCAGACTTTGATGAGATAAAAGTTAGTCGTGGAATGAACGTTTATATTTCGCAGGGTAAAAAAACAAAAGTGGTTGTAGAAGCCGACGAAAATTTAATGGATGCCATTGAAGTTAGTGTTGAAGGAAATACTCTGAAAGTTACCACAAACCAGAACATTCGTAATGCCAAATCAAAAAAAGTATTTGTTACCACACCTAATATTTCGAGGATTAAATCGACAGCCGGTAGCAATGTTTTTTCTGAAACAGTTATTAAATCTAAAAATCTTGAATTAATTAGCTCGGCTGGCAGTAATATGAAATTAGAAGTTCTTGTTGAGAAAATAGATGCATCTACTTCAGCGGGGTCCAATATAAAATTAGAGGGAACAACCAGAGAGTTTACTGGAAAGGCAAGTTCGGGTTCGAATTTAAAAGCCGAAGAATTAACTACTAAAAATTGTACGGCAGATGTAAGTAGTGGAGCAAATTTATGGGTAACAGTAAATGGTAATTTTAGCGGCCATGCAAGTAGCGGCGGAAATTTGTTTTATTATGGCGATCCTGAGACTACGGAAATTGAAAAATCCTCTGGAGGAAATATCATTAAAAAATAATTTTTATTTTGAATTCAATCAACTTAAAAATACCCAATCTGTAACTTTCGCTTTTTTCATGCGTCAATTCAAGTAGTCAAATCAATAAAAAATAAATAATGAAAACATTTAAAACTTTGTTTATTCTGATTTTAGTTTCAGCAATTGGAATAAACACAACTTTTGCTGGCAACAGCAATGAAACAGAAATTAGAGAAGTAAAAAAATTTAATGCAATAAAAGTTTCGGAAGGAATAGATTTATACATTACAATGGGCGATACAGAGGAGGTAAAAATTGTTGCCAATGAAGATGTTATTGACGATTTAGTTACTGAAGTAAAAGATGGTACACTTAGAATTTACATGAAAGATAGTAACTGGTTTAATTGGAATAGAAGCAGAACTAGAAAAGCGTATGTAACAATAAACGAGCTTGTTGCATTAACTGCCTCGTCGGGTGCCGATATAAAATCGGAAAACACTTTAAAAGGCGAAAGCTTAAAAGTAAAGGCAAGTAGTGGCAGCGATGTAGAAATTGATGTTTTTTATAAAAACTTTTCGTTGGATACCAGCAGTGGCTCCGATGCTGAAATTAGTGGTAAAACAAAAATTCTTGAAGCCGAAGCAAGCAGTGGCAGTGATATAAAAGCTCAAAATTTAGAATCTACAATATGCAAATTACGGGCAAGTAGCGGCTCAGATATTACCGTTAAAGTTTCGGGCGAATTATATGCAAAAGCAAGTAGTGGAGCCGATATTCGTTACTATGGAAATCCAGATATACGCGATATTAATGAATCAAGTGGCGGCGATGTTACACAGAAATAGTTTGTGAAAACTTTTGTACCAGCTATAGAATATAGATCATATTAAAGTTAATTGAAATCAATTTCGGTTAACTTTTTTTATGCCTTAAAATATCAAAAAAAAGTGATGAGTTTGAATTATAAGTAATGAAAAAAGGACTCTTTTTAAAGCCCTTTTCTTATTATATAATTGAAATTATTACTCTTTTACATCTTCAACTTTTTCAACTGGAATAGTCTGAAATCCTCGTCCATAACCTCGTCCGTATGTGGCATTTCTACCATATCCCTGGCGTACAGTATTACCTCTATTAAATCTTCCATTACTTGCCATGGCATAATTACCTTGTTTTCCGCCACGAACTAAGGCCTGATTATTTACAGCACCACGGTTAACTCCATTTCCTGCAGTAACATAACAATTACCTCTGCCTCCTCTTGCAACAAAAGCCTGATTATTTGCCATGCCACGGTTAGATCCTCTATTATATGCTACGTTATTATATCCTCTTCCACCACCCCGAACAAAGGCTTGGTTATTTCCAACTCTCGCTTTATACGACTGTCTTCCTTGTGCAAAATTAGGATTCTCGTTAGTATGCAACTGATTGTATTGATTTTGCTGCTCTTCTGTCAACAAAGCTTTTACTTCGTTTTGATGTGCTAAAACTTTTTGATCCATTTCTGCACGAAAAATACTCTTTTCAGCTAAATCTAATGTTGTGCGACGTTCAGACCTAAATTTATCCATTTCATTCTGATGCTTTTTTTCTAAGTCTTGTATTTGTGTTACCTGCTT
>DAOVTY010000271.1 GCA_030632865.1 Bacteroidota bacterium | reverse complement strand
GGAGCTGCAACACAGGTTGTCATGCAGAAAAGAAATACCTTAGATAGCCTCTAAATAAAGGGGTAATCCTTTGAATAAAGAAAAAATATGTGCATTTTTAAGACTAATAAACCGATGGAAATCACTGTAAATTAGTTGATTTAAACAGTGGTTCAAAATAGATTTTATTTTTCAACTTTTAACTATAAAAAGATAACAATTATGAACCGAAAAAAAATTATGATTTTACTTAGTATGGTAATTTTTGTCTGTACTACTTTAGCTGCTCAGGACTATAAATACATTGGAGCTTCCAAGTGTAAAATGTGCCACAATAAGGCAGATAAAGGCGAGCAATATAAAAAATGGATGGATGGGCCACATTCAAAAGCTATGGAATCTTTAACTGCAGAAGAAGCCAAAGATCCAAAGTGTTTAAAATGCCACTCTACAGCAGCTGCCGTTGATCCAAGTTTAGTTGCATCAATTAAAGTTGAAGAGGGTGTTTCTTGTGAGTCGTGCCATGGACCAGGCAGCATTTACAAGAAAAAAACAATTATGGAAAGCCGCGATGAAAGTATGGCTAACGGATTGATTCTTCCGGAAGAAAAAGTTTGTAAAGAATGCCACAACGAAGAGAGTCCAAATTATAAAGGATTTGATTATGCTGAGTATTGTGAAAAAATTGCTCATCCAAATCCAGCTGCAGCTAATTAAAAATAAAATTAATAGTTAAATTCCTTTGTTCCCTCGTTGAAAGCAAAGGAATTTTTTATGCTTTAAGGAATTTGTCGTGTGATTCCGGATATCTTTATTTATAAAAATTTAAATGGGCATCCCGGGTTTTAGGGACAAATTAACTTCCGTTTTCCGACTTCGGTCTTCCTGCTAATTCATTACATTATGAAAAAAATATTCACCTATCTCTTTTCCATGCCATTTACCGGTTTGCTGTTGGTCGTTTTTGGCATTTCAATTGGTTACGCAACATTTATCGAAAATGATTTTGGTACTACTACTGCCAAAATTTTAGTGTACAACTCCAAGTGGTTCGAAGGATTGCTTTTTTTACTGGTAATTAACCTGATTGGCAGCCTGTTTGTAAATAAGATGATTTCGAGGAAAAGGTGGAGTATGATTATCTTTCATGTCTCCTTTATCATTATTTTTATTGGAGCCGGTATTACCCGATACATGGGTACGGAGGGTTCAATTCATATTCGCGAAGATGCAACTTCTGATGAAATTCTTTCTGATGAGACTTATATAAAGGTTGATGTAACAGATGGCCAGAATTCAGATTCAAAAATAACGGCAGTTAAATTTTCTGGAAATACAAGAAATCGGTTCAAAGAGAAACTTTCCATAAACAATCAAACTGTAACGGTCGAAAATATTCAGTTTATTCCATCAGCTTCAAAATCGATAATTGCAGATGCTAATGGTGTTCCAGTTATCTCGCTGGTTGCCTTGGGTAAACAACAACAACGTCTAGAGTTTATCCTGACAAAAGGAGAAGATAAAAATTTTAATAACATTGTTTTTAGTTTTGAGAATCCCACCGATATAACCAGTGTGTTAATTAAAGAGAGCAATGGTGGTTTGGTTTTAATGGCACTAAATAATGTTCTCTCGGCAGGAAAAATGGGGGAAGAATTAACTCAATTGCCACTGGGAGAAGAGTTCCCTCTGAATGATAAGATAATCTATCAGATTGGTCACATTAGTTTTATTTTAAAACAATACATTCCGAAAGGTCGCACTCAGCTGGTTCATAATCCAGAAGCGCAAGGGAGTTCGAACGATGCTTTCAGAGCAAAAATAACAGTTGGAGACAAAACAAAAACCATTGATGTTTTTGGAAGTAAAAATTTACCCGGACAGCCCAGTTCCGTAATAATCAACAATGTAAATGTATCAGTTACCTACGGGGCAATCTTAAAAAAACTTCCTTTTGCGTTGTATTTAAAAGAGTTTCAGCTCGAGCGTTATCCGGGGTCAAATAGTCCATCGTCGTTTGCAAGCGAAGTTATTTTAATCGACAAAATTGAAAATAGAGAAATTCCATTTCGCATTTTTATGAATAATATTTTAAAATATAAGGGCTACCGTTTTTTCCAGTCTTCGTACGATCAAGATGAAAAAGGGACCATTCTTTCAGTAAATTACGATTCGTGGGGAACGGCAATAACTTACATCGGCTATTTTTTAATGGTTTTTGGTATGGTTTTCTCACTGTTTAACAGAAACAGCAGGTTTAAAAGATTAATCAGGGCATCATCAAAACTTAAAGTACAAAGAAACAATCTTTTGGTGCTTATTTTTATTTTAGGAGCAACCGGTTTTGCAAACGCACAGGCTCCTGCCACTTCCGATAATATTGATAAAACGCATGCCAGTGCATTTAGCGAGTTGCTTATACAAAGTAACGAAGGTCGCATTGAGCCTGTAAATTCGGTAGCTTCAAAAATACTTCGGAAAGTTTACCGGAAAAATAGTTTTGAAGGATTAACACCTGTTGAAGTTTTTCTAGGCATGAATGCCAATCCTGGAAAATGGAGAGGTAAACAGATAATTAAAGTGTCGGGGTCGGAGATTAAAATGATGCTGGGAATTACGGGTAATTACATTTCTTTCGATCAAATTATGTCTGGAGGTTATAAACTTTCCTCCTTGGTAGAACAGGCTTATAGCAAAAAATCGTCTTCAAGAAACAAAACAGACAAAGAGATTATAAAGATTGACGAGCGGGTTAATATCTGTTATCTTGTTCTTTCCGGCGAGTTCCTGAAAATATTTCCCATTCCAGAGGATGCTAACCATACCTGGGCTTTTCTGAAAAACAACATAACTAACTTACCGGAAGAAAATAAAGAGTTTGCAATCAGGGTTTTGTCGAATTACTATGCGGCTGTAAATAGTGCCATGATATCTGGCAACTGGACCCAGGCAAACAGTTTATTAAGTGAATTAAAAGTTAATCAGTACACACATGGTAGTGCAGTTATGCCTGGTAATACAAAAATAAAACTTGAAATTTTTTATATCAATTTCAACATCTTTGGCAGGCTTGCTAAATTATATCTGTTTACCGGACTAGTGCTGCTTTTAATAGTATTTCTAAATATATTTAAACCTAAAATCAAACTTAAAAAAGTAATCGATACAGGAGGTATTCTGGTTTTGATACTTTTTGTATTGCACACTTTTGGTCTGGGATTACGTTGGTACATTTCGGGACACGCTCCCTGGAGTAATGGTTACGAATCGATGATTTTTATAAGTTGGGCAACCTGCTTATCGGGTTTGGTTTTTGCAAAAAGGTCGCAAATGTCTTTGGCGGTAACAACTGTTTTGGCGGCATTAACATTGTTAATTGCTGGATTGAGCTGGATGAGTCCGGAGATTACCAACCTGGTGCCGGTGTTAAAATCTTACTGGTTAATCGTTCATGTTGCCATTGTAACTGCCAGTTATGGTTTTCTGGGAATTGGCTCGCTGCTTGGCTTTACCAATCTTATTCTCATTATTTTACGAAACGAAAAAAATGCGGCACGAGTAACCTATACAGTCAAAGAGTTGGTTTATATTATCGAAATAGCTTTGATAATTGGACTTTACATGCTTACCATCGGTTCATTTATTGGTGGGGTTTGGGCGAATGAGTCGTGGGGAAGATACTGGGGCTGGGATCCGAAAGAAACATGGGCATTAGTAACAATATTGGTTTATGCGTTTATAACCCACATGCATAAAATACCCGGTTTTAAAGGACATTTTCAGGTGAGTGCTGCTGCACTGGTTGGTTTTGGTTCTGTTTTAATGACTTACTTTGGTGTAAATTACTATTTATCAGGACTTCATTCTTATGCTTCGGGCGACTCAATACCTATTCCGAAAGGAGTTT
>DAOVTY010000169.1 GCA_030632865.1 Bacteroidota bacterium | reverse complement strand
GCATCGAGATTTGTTATGTTACAAAGGGGCGTTACAATTGGATTGTTGGCGATAAAACTTATTTGCTTTTCCCGGGTGATGGTTTTGTTACTTGTCCGTGGCAAAAGCATGGTAGTCCGCGAGAGGTTGTCGATTTGGGGGAAATTTATTGGGTGGTTATAAAACCACAATGCTTTTTAATGAATGGTAAGTTTAAAGCTGGTGGTTGGTCGAGATTTAAACAAGAGCAGAACCGAAAGATTGGTAAAGTACTTTCGGAAAATGCGGATCATAAGTTAGGAAAAGCTCAGGTCTTAAAAAAGCTGTTTATTGCATTGCACATTGAGCTTAGCGAAAAAGATTTTGGTTATGAATTGCGTATTAAAAGTCTAGTAGAAGATTTTCTGATTCAAACTGTTCGCTTAATCGAAAACCGCAAAAATGAGGATATAAAAAATAAAAATTGGTTTTTAGAATTGAATTCGGTGTTAATAAATGATTTGTCAAGAAAGTGGATTATTAAAGAGCTTGCAGATTTAAATAATGTTGGAATTACAACATTAACGTATTTAGTTAAAAGAAATACAGGCTATACACCAGCTAATTATATTATTTTTTTACGATTAGAAAAGGCAAAATTACTTCTTTCTAAAACGTCTGAAACATTAACAGAAATTGCCTATGGATGTGGCTTTTATTCATCGCAGCACTTTTCATCTACTTTTTCGAAATGGGAAGGAGTATCTCCTTTAGCTTTTCGTCGGAAAAGTAAATAGAGAAAATTCAATTAGTAAATTAATGTGCTGTTCTATTTCTTTTAAGATTTCGCTTTTGAGAATATATTCTCTCACTATGAGAGAACGTGCCGACTTGCCGAGTTCTATTTTAACAGACAGGCAAGAAATAATAGCCTGTCAGGGTAAACTCATATTTTTTGCCTGTTTTTTAATTTTATCACCACATGAAATAATGAGCTATGACAGGATTAGTATAAGAATAATATTCTTCATTTAGCTTTTGGTTAAAGTTTGTTCTAATGTATCTTTTCAGAGGGGGAACTGTGTTGTAACCCGTCTGAATAAATTCAAAAATATAGATTAATACGAATTAAAACTACTCATCTCATCAACAGATTTTCTAATTTTTTCGCGTTGTTTGTAATCTTCGGATTCGTATCCTAAAGTAATAACCAATCCTATTCTTTTATGTTTGGGGATATTCAATAATTGCTTAATTTTTTTCTCGTTGAACCAACCAAGCATGCAAGTGCTTAGCCCCAGTTCGGTTGCCTGCAAACAAAAATGTTCTGCTGCAATACCAATATCAATTAGCGGAAACTCACGTTTTTTTAAACTGCCACCAATTTGAGTAATTATTTTTGGTTTTTCGATAACCAACACGGCAATTACCGGAGCCTGCGGCGCAAATTTATTAAACGCCACAAGTTTACTGAATGTAGCATTTGCAACTTTGTTTTTCAACTCTTGCTCATCAACTAAAATAAGTTTCCAAGGTTGCGAATTACTAGCCGATGGAGACAATTGAACAGCCTCAATTAATAGCTGTAATTTTTCACGTTCAACAGATTTATCTTGATATCGGCGTACACTTTGGCGGCTATTTATTAATTCCTGAAATGTCATAATTCAATTTTTTAATCGATTACGAAATTACATCATTTTTTATTTTTATTCACAACTAAATTTCCAATAACTATTTTTGAATACTCTTTTCTATATTTTTTTTATTTAAAGAATCAGGTTACTTTTGAGGTAAAAATTATGAAATTCAAAGTACCGGTTATTACGTTAGTGTTTGTTTCTCTTATTTTGCTTTTTTCGTGCGCAAATAATAGCTCTAAAAACGAAGTTCAGAAACCTAACATTCTCCTTATCAACATAGATGATATGGGATGGCGCGATGTAGGTTTTATGGGATCTGAATATTACGAGACCCCAAATATTGATGAGCTTGCTGCGGGTGGGATGATATTTACAAATGCTTATGCGGCAGCGGCAAATTGTGCTCCCAGCAGAGCTTGTTTAATGAGTGGACAGTGGACACAGCGCCATGGAATTTATACCGTTGGTACTTCGGAACGGGGAAAAAGTAATACGCGAAAATTAGTTCCAATAAAAAACAATGATATACTTCCTGATAGTCAATATATATTAACAGAAGCATTAAAAGATGCCGGTTATATAACTTGCCATGCCGGGAAATGGCATCTGAACGACGATCCAACAACGCAGGGTTTCGATGTGAATATTGGAGGAAGTCATGCCGGAAATCCGGGGAGTTATTATCCTCCATATAAAAGAGTAGCCTCTTTAATCGCTCCAACCGATGATTACTACCTTACCAATTTAGTGATGGATAAAACACTCGATTTTTTAAACTCGGTAGATAACAAGCCATTCTTTATGTATTACTCGCCATACGCGGTTCATACTCCAATTCAACCGGTTGAAAACCTACTTCCTAAATATGAAAACAAGCCAGAATGGAATGGTCAAAACAATGCTAAATATGCAACAATGGTCGAGAATTTGGATATCCAAATTGGCAGGATGATTGACAATTTAAAAGAATCGGGCAAACTGAAAAGTACGTTCATTCTTTTTATCTCTGATAATGGAGGATTATATAAAGTAACAAAACAGTGGCCACTGCGTGCAGGGAAAGGTGCATATTACGAAGGCGGAATTCGTGAGCCAATGTTTGCCTATTGGGATGGTAAAATTAAACCAGCAACAAAATCGGATGTGCCGGTTTCTAATCTCGATTTTTATCCTACTATTTTAGAAATTGCCGGAATCGAAAAACCTATTGACAAAGTTTTAGATGGGCACTCTATTTTGCCAATATTAAAAGGAGGGGAGTTAAATGAACGTCCTCTTTTCTGGCATTTCCCAATTTATTTAGAAGGAGGAAATATTGAAACACAAGATAAAATTTTTAGAACCCGTCCTGGTTCTGCAATACGTTTAGGAGATTGGAAACTCATTCATTATTTCGAAAATAACGATATTGAGCTGTACAATTTGAAAGATGACATTGGGGAGAAAAATAATTTAGCAGAATCAAATCCTGAAAAAACAAAAGAGTTATTGGGAATTTTGGAAAATTGGCGAACCGAAACAAATGCCCCTGTTCCAACTGAATTAAATCCTGTATACAAAGCCAATTAAAATGAAGATTAGCAACTTTATATTCTTTGTTTTACTAATTTTCCTTTTTTCATGCAGTGAAAGAACTGAATCGTCGAAACCCAATATAATACTAATTTATGCAGATGATTTGGGACGTGGATTGCTTGGAACTTACGGTCAAGAGATTATAAAAACACCAAATATCGACCGTTTGGCAAACGAAGGAATGCGTTTCGATAATGCGTACGGTTGCATGTTGTGCGCACCTGCCCGGGCAAGTTTAATTACCGGAATGCACGACTGCCACAGCAATGAATGGAATATTACCAAAGCAGGAATTTATAAAAAACTGGATACTGATTTTTCTTTTGATGAGATAAAAGATAAGATTCATAAAGCTGCAATTCCGGCCAAAGAAAATGATATTTTCATTGGGCAGGTTGCACAAAATGCAGGATATACAACTGCCGAATTTGGTAAACTAGAGTGGGGTTTTGCAACCACGCCCGAACGAATTAAAAGGCACGGCTGGGATTATCATTTTGGATATTACGACCACACTCGATGCCACGGTTTTTATCCGCCATTTTTGTTTGAGAATGGAGAGAAAGTCGAAATTCATGGAAATACAAGAGTTGATTGTGGTAAATCAGGTGAACCGGAAACTCCCGAAGTTTATGCTGAACGTTGGAATATGGATGGGAAAAAAGTTTATTCAGAAAATATAATTATGGATAAACTTTTGAGATTTATTGATAAAAACAATCCAAAGAGAACCAACAAACCGTTTTTTATCTATTTCCCAACGCAACTTCCACACGGTCCGGTTGCAATTCCAGATGTACACCCGGATTTTGTAAATAATAACAATCTTACCGAAATAGAAAAAGAATATGCATCGATGGTAAAAATGCTGGACAGTGATGTGGGCAAGATTTACTCAAAATTAGAAGAATTGAAAATATTAGAGAATACAATTATCATTTTTACTTCCGATAACGGTCATGAAATTTATTATTCAAAAGAAGGAAGATGCTCGAAAAACCGGAACAAAAGTCTTTCAGGAGAAAAATACGATAACATAAAATCAAAATATTATAGCAGTTTAAATGGCGATATTTTTGATGGAAACAATGGGATGGCAGGATTAAAAAGAAGCAATTGGGAAGGCGGCACACGAATTCCACTTTTTTGGTATTGGAAAAATAGAATTGAACCGAATAAGATATCAACCCAAATGGTAAGCAACTACGATTTTTTAAATACTTTAGCTGAAATTACAGGGCAAGAACCTGTTGTCGGGAAAGATGGCATTTCGTATGCAAAAACATTATTTGGTGGGGAAAATAATGTGAGAGACTATACAATTTATTCTTCATATATGGGGCCGACTATTGTAACAAAAGATGGCTGGAAACTTCGTTATTATTTGCAAAAGGATATTTTTCAACTCTACTATTTGCCCAATGATTATCGCGAAGAAAATAACCTTTCAGTAATTCATAAAGAAAAACTCGATAAATTAAAAACGATTTTGTTTAATGAGTGTAATAATGACTGGCACAATGGATTGGCAGGAAAAACTGTGGCTCTAATTAACTAGATTATAAAAGAAAAATTAATTATGAAACGAACATGAAATTTAATCTGCGACATTTCACAAACAAGTCTGATTAAATTTCATCGAGAGTTTCATCGAATACCTTTAAAAAACTAAAAATTATAATGAGATGAAATCGATTTTTGTATTTTTTGCTTTTACATTTTTACTTGTTTCAACTAATTCAGTTTTTGGACAAAATCAAAAACCAAATTTCGTTTTAATAGTAGCCGATGATCTTGGTTTTGGCGACCTAAGTTTTAATGGCAGTAAACAAATTCCAACTATCAACATCGATAAGCTGGCTCACGAGGGAGTAAATTTTACGCAAGGTTATGTTTCTGCGCCGGTTTGCAGTCCATCGCGAGCAGGTTTATTAACCGGAAGAAATCAGGTGCATTTTGGACACGATAATAATTTGGGAGGTAACCAACCCGGATTCGATAGTCAATATTTAGGATTACCACTTACAGAAACTACAATTGCAACACGATTAAAAAACTTTGGCTATTCAACCGGTTTAATTGGTAAATGGCATTTGGGAACCGAACCACAATTTCATCCATTAAAACGTGGGTTCGATGAATTTTGGGGATATACCGGCGGCGGTCACGACTATTTTGAATGGACTCCCGATGGCAAAGGTTACAAATCGCCCATTGAATGCAACTACAAAACACCGCAACCAATTACTTACATTACTGACGATAAAGGCGACGAGTGTGTCGATTTTATAAAACGTCATAAAAACGAACCATTCTTTTTATTTGCATCGTTTAACGCGCCACATGCACCAATGCATGCAACCGCTGCCGATTTAGAACTGTTCAAAAATATAAAAGACGAAAAACGGCGAAAATATTGCGCCATGGTTTACAGGTTAGACATAAACGTGGGGCGAATTATGGAAACCGTTGAAAAAGAGGGTCTAGCAGAAAATACTCTAATAGTGTTTATTAGTGATAATGGAGGCCCGGTAAATACAAATAGCTCTATTAATGCGCCGTTAAACGGACAAAAAGGAATTTTGTATGAAGGAGGAATTCGTGTTCCATTTATTATGAACTGGAAAGGGAAATTGCCCGCCGGAAAAACATATAATAACCCAGTAATTTCGCTCGATTTTGCAGCCACTTTTTTTGAATTAGCATGCGGAAAAATTACCGATGAGATTAAATTCGACGGTGTAAATTTAATGCCGTTTGTAACTGGTAAAACTGATACAAAACCACACGAGTCTATGAATTGGCGTTTTACAATTAGTGCTGCAATTCGCGATGGCGACTGGAAACTAATTCGGCTGCCCGACCGTTTACCAATGCTTTATAATTTGGCTGATGATATTTCTGAACAAAATGACGTAGCTTTGCAAAATTTAGATAGAACAAAGTTGATGCTTAAAACTTTGGGAGACTGGGATGTTTCTATGCCACACCCTGTTTTTTTGGAAGGTGCAGTTTGGAAAGTAAGACAACTCAATTTATATGATATAGATTATCCTCTGGTTCAACCAAAATAGAAACGATACTTTTTTCTACATGAATTTTAAAAATATATATTTTGCCTTTCTCATCATTCTATTTCTGGGTGCATGTAAGTCGCCACCCAAAAGTACAAGTGTGCCAGAAATTACTTCTCTGCTCGATTCGTTAGAATTAGTTTACGCTCCAGATCAAAGAGTAATTCATTGGAATATAAATGTTAGTGCAAAATGCGATTCTATATTTCTTTCCGGCGAATTTGATAAAAAAGAATCCATTAAAGCAATTAAGAAAGTTATTGATGGTAAATATCCTAACGTAATTTTCAAATTAAAGCTGCTTCCGGAAAATGCAAGTGAGCAAATTGTTAATAGCTTAGTCAATAATTCTGTAATTAATCTACGTTCTCACCCAAAACACAGTGCCGAAATTGTAACCCAAGTATTATTGGGAACTCCGATGAGAATTCTAAAACGAGAAAGCGGTTGGTATTTGGTTCAAACACCAAATAAATATATTGCCTGGGTTGATGCTCCGGCAATTGCAAGAAAAAGTCAGGATGAACTAAATCATTATAAGAATTCCCCAAAAATTATTTACAACAAACAATATGGTTTTTCATATTCCGAACCCGATGATAATTCGCAGACTGTTACAGATTTAGTAACTGGGTGTATTTTACTTGTTTTGAAATCAAACAGAAACTATTATCAAATACAATATCCCGACAAACGAATAGCATGGGTAAAAAAAGATGAGGTGATTGTTGCTGAAAACTTATTTAGTAAACAAATTGAAGAGAATAAGTTAGTTGAAACAGCAATGAAATTTGTTGGCATACCTTATTT